>NZ_LKGW01000119.1:0-53249 GCF_001467335.1 Pseudomonas sp. ICMP 10191 | reverse complement strand
CCCCTGCCGCTGCTCCGGCGCCTGCCGCCAGCGCACCCGCTGCTGCCCCTGCCAAGGCTGAAGCCGCGGCTCCTGCCGCCCCTGCCCCCAAGGCAGAAGCGGCACCTGCGCCGGCTGCTCCAGCGGCTCCGGCCAAAGACGGCGCCAAGGTTCATGCAGGCCCGGCCGTTCGTCAGCTGGCCCGCGAATTCGGCGTCGAGCTGAGCGCGGTCAGTTCCACCGGCCCGCACGGCCGTGTGCTGAAAGAAGACGTTCAGGCTTACGTCAAAACCATGATGCAGAAGGCCAAGGAAGCGCCAGCTGGCGGCGCAAGCGGCGGCTCGGGCATCCCGCCAATTCCGGAAGTCGATTTCAGCCGTTTCGGCGAGATCGAAGAGGTGCCGATGACGCGTCTGATGCAACTCGGCGCTTCCGGTCTGCACCGCAGTTGGCTGAACATCCCGCACGTCACGCAATTCGACCAGGCCGACATTACCGACCTGGAAGCTTTCCGTGTGGCGCAGAAAGGCGCTGCCGAGAAAGCTGGCGTCAAGCTGACCGTTCTGCCACTGCTGCTCAAATCCTGCGCCCACCTGCTCAAGGAGCTGCCGGACTTCAACGCTTCGCTGGCACCTAGCGGCAAGGCCGTGATTCGCAAGAAGTACGTGCACATCGGCTTTGCCGTGGACACCCCGGACGGCCTGCTGGTCCCGGTCATCCGCGACGTCGACCAGAAGAGCCTGTTGCAACTGGCTGCCGAAGCCGCCGCACTGGCGGAAAAGGCGCGCAACAAGAAACTGACTGCGAACGACATGCAGGGCGCGTGCTTCACCATCTCCAGCCTCGGCCACATTGGCGGCACCGGCTTCACGCCGATCGTCAACGCGCCGGAAGTGGCGATCCTCGGTGTTTCCAAGGCAACCATCCAGCCCGTCTGGGACGGTAAAGCCTTCCAGCCGAAACTGATGCTGCCGCTGTCGCTGTCCTACGATCACCGCGTGATCAACGGCGCAGCTGCTGCCCGCTTCACCAAGCGCTTGAGCGAATTGCTGGCGGACATCCGCACAATCCTGCTGTAAGCCCTGCAGGCCCGTTCCCGGACGGGCCTTGCTGTACACCTTTGCGAGCTGCCACGCTCGAACCTCAACCCCGCCCTCCAGCGGGGATTTTTTTGTCTGGCTATCGCGCCCATGCTCCGCGCTGATTGCTGGATCCTGTGGGAGTGACCGGGGCGGCGACCCGCATTGCTCACGACCCACCTTCGGGGGTTGTACGGACCCCTTCGCGAGCAAGCTCGCTCCCACGACCTTTATCGCGGTGCCAGGTCTGACTGGCGGGTGATACACTACGCGACATTTTTGTTTTGCAGGTTCACCGTCGTGACTAACACCGCTTTCAATTCTCTGCCCCTGTCTGCTGCCATGCTGGCTAACCTGGAGTCGCTTGGTTATGCCGAAATGACACCGATTCAGGCGCAGAGCCTGCCGGTGATCCTCAAGGGCATGGACCTGATCGCGCAAGCCAAGACCGGCAGCGGCAAGACCGCTGCATTCGGCATCGGCCTGCTCAACCCTATCAACCCGCGTTTCTTCGGTTGCCAGGCATTGGTCATGTGCCCGACCCGCGAACTGGCGGATCAGGTGGCCAAGGAAATTCGCCGTCTGGCGCGTTCCGAGGACAACATCAAGGTCCTGACCCTGTGTGGCGGCGTTTCATTCGGCCCGCAGATCGGCTCGCTGGAACATGGCGCGCACATCATCGTCGGTACTCCGGGTCGCATACAGCAGCACTTGCGCAAGGGCTCGCTGGTCCTGGACGGCCTGAACACGCTGATTCTCGATGAAGCCGACCGCATGCTGGACATGGGTTTTTACGACGCCATCGCCGACATCATCGAGCAGACCCCGCAGCGCCGCCAGACGCTGCTGTTCTCGGCGACCTACCCGGTCGGTATCAAGCAGTTGTCCTCGAAATTCATGCGTGATCCACAAACCGTGAAAGTCGAAGCACTGCACGCCGACAGCCAGATCGAGCAGATTTTCTACGAGATCTCTCCGGAGCAGCGCCTGGAAGCAGTGGTCAAGGTACTCGGCCATTTCCGTCCGACGTCCTGCGTGGCGTTCTGCTTCACCAAGCAGCAGGTGCAGGAAGTGGTCGATCACCTGACCGCCAAGGGCATGTCTGCCGTCGGCCTGCATGGCGATCTCGAACAGCGTGACCGTGATCAGGTACTGGCGATGTTTGCCAACCGCAGCACCTCGGTACTGGTCGCCACTGACGTGGCCGCGCGCGGTCTGGACATCGACGCGCTGGATATGGTGATCAACGTCGAGCTGGCGCGTGATTCGGAAATCCACATTCACCGCGTCGGCCGTACCGGTCGCGCAGGCGAGAAAGGCATCGCGGTCAGCCTGGTGGCTCCGTCGGAAAGCCAACGCGCGCGTGCCATCGAAGAGTTGCAGAAAGCGCCGTTGAACTGGCAGCAATACGACAGACTGAGCATCAAGGAAGGCGGCAAGCTGCTGCCCGCCATGACCACCCTGTGCATCGGCTCGGGTCGCAAGGACAAGCTGCGTCCGGGCGACATCCTCGGCGCACTGACCGGCGAAGCAGGCATTCCGGGCACTCAGGTCGGCAAGATCGCGATTTTCGACTTCCAGGCCTACGTTGCCGTCGAGCGCAGCATGGCCAAACTGGCCCTGGAACGTTTGAACAACGGCAAGATCAAGGGCAAGTCGCTGCGCGTGCGGATTCTCTGAAATAGTCGTCTGCTGGATTATCGTCCCCACGCTCCGCGTGGGAACGCAGTTCTGGACGCTCCGCGTCCGATTTTGAATAGGCACTGCGGCGCAGGTATGTGACGCAGAGCGTCACGAGAGGCATTCCCACGCGAAGCATGGGGACGATCGTGACCTGAAGATCGAGGAACCACGCTGTGCCCGTTACTGACGTTGTAATCATTGGCGCCGGCGCTGCCGGTCTGATGTGTGCGTTCACCGCTGCCGCTCGCGGGCGCAAGGTGATGTTGATCGACCATGCCAACAAACCCGGCAAGAAGATCCTGATGTCCGGTGGCGGGCGGTGCAACTTCACCAATATGTACACCGAGCCGGCCAACTTCCTGTCGCAGAACCCGCATTTCTGCAAATCGGCCCTGGCCCGCTACACCCAATGGGATTTCATCGCGATGGTCGCCAAGCATGGCGTGCCTTATCACGAGAAGAAGCTCGGCCAGCTGTTTTGCGACAACAAGTCCAGCGACATTCTGGAAATGCTTCTGGAAGAGTGCCGCGAGGCCGGTGTCAGCCTGCACATGGACACCTCCTTGCAGCAGATCGAAAAGACCGACGCCGGCTACAGCCTGCAGACCACGCTGGGCCCCCTGAACTGCCAGTCGCTGGTGATTGCCACGGGCGGGCTGTCGATTCCGACGCTGGGCGCTACCGGTTTTGGCTATCAGATTGGCAAGCAGTTCGGCCACACGCTGCTGCCGACCCGCGCCGGGCTGGTGCCGTTCACCATCACCGATCAGCTCAAGGAGCTGTGCACCGAGTTGTCAGGCACCTCGGTGGATTGTCTGGTGAGCTGCAACGACACCAGCTTCCGCGAAAACATCCTGTTCACCCACCGCGGCCTCAGTGGCCCGGCGATCCTGCAGATTTCCTCGTTCTGGCAGCCCGGTGACACGGTGGAAATCAACCTGCTGCCCGATCACGACGTGCCCGCCTGGCTCAACCAGCAGCAGGCCGAGCGCCCCAACAGTGAGCTGAAAACCCTGCTGGGCGAGATGTTCACCAAGAAGATGGCCAACCTGATCGCCGAACACTGGTTCGTTTCCAAACCGATGAAGCAGTACACCCACGCCGAGCTGGCCGATATCGCCGAAAAGCTGGCGAGCTGGCAGGTGGTGCCGGCGGGCACCGAGGGTTATCGCACGGCCGAAGTGACGCTGGGCGGTATAGACACCCGCGAAGTATCGTCCAAGACCATGGAATCGCTGAAATCCCCCGGTCTTTATTTTGTGGGCGAAGTGCTGGACGTGAGCGGTCATCTGGGCGGTTTCAACTTTCAGTGGGCCTGGGCGTCGGCCTATGCTGCCGCACACTACGTGTGACGTAGTCGCTGATACGCAACATCACGACACGACAAACCGGTATAAATTTTGCGAGGCGGATGTACAGCCAGTCATTTGGTCTGTACATATCCTCCTGCACGATCGATCAATTGCGAACAGGGCCGTCAAGCTAACCCATGGCATCGAAATCTCTCCGTCATACATTCCGTCGATTGTGGGCGCTGGATAAATTCAGCTATAGCGTTCGAGTCTTTATCGCACTGACCGGCAGCATGGCGCTGTGCTGGTATCAAAACGAAATGGCATTACTGATCCCGCTGTTTCTGGGGATTATTGCCTGCGCCCTGGCCGAGACTGACGACAGCTGGCAGGGCCGACTCAATGCCCTGGCCGTGACACTGGTGTGTTTCAGCATCGCCGCCCTCGCCGTCGAATTGCTCTTCCCCTACCCCATCCTGTTTGTCTGCTCGCTGGCGCTGGCCAGCTTCTGCCTGACCATGCTGGGCGCGCTGGGTGAGCGGTATGGCGCAATCGCCTACGGCACGTTGATCCTTTCGGTCTACACCATGATCGGCGTCGATCAACGTGGCGGTGAAGTGCTGGACTTCTGGCATGAACCGATGCTGCTGGTGGCGGGCGCGGCCTGGTACGGACTGCTGTCAGTGCTGTGGCAGATGCTGTTTTCCAACCAGCCGGTGCAACAGGCGCTGGCGCGACTGTTTCGTGAGCTGGGCCAGTACCTGAAACTCAAGTCGACCCTGTTTGAACCGATTCGCACGCTCAACGTGGAGGCACGTCGTCTGGAACTGGCGCAGCAGAACGGCAAAGTGGTCGCTGCGCTGAACTCCACCAAGGAAATCATCCTGCACCGCGTCGGCAGCGGCCGGCCCGGCTCCAAAGTCAGCCGCTACCTGAAGCTGTACTTCATCGCTCAGGACATCCACGAGCGCGCCAGCTCGTCGCATTACCCCTACAACTCACTGGCCGATGCGTTTTTCCACAGCGACGTGCTGTTCCGCTGTCAGCGCCTGCTGCGTCAACAGGGCGTTGCCTGCCAGGCGCTGTCAGAATCCATCCAGCTGCGGCAGCCGTTCGTGTATGACCCCAGCTTCGCCGAAGCCATGGAAGACCTGCACGCATCCCTTGAGCATCTGCGCATCCAGAGCAACCCTGCCTGGCGCGGCCTGCTGCGTTCGCTGCGCGCGCTGGCTGCCAACCTCGGCACCCTGGATCGTCTGATCAGCGACGCCAGCAACCCGGACGCCGTAGCCGATGCCACCGACAGCAGCCTGCTGGACCGCTCGCCGCGCAACCTCAAGGATGTCTGGACACGCCTGCGCCTGCAGATGACCCCGACCTCGCTGCTGTTTCGTCACGCCCTGCGCCTGCCGCTGGCATTAACCATCGGTTACGCGATGGTGCACCTGATTCATCCGTCACAGGGCTACTGGATCATCCTCACCACGGTGTTCGTCTGCCAGCCCAGCTACGGCGCCACCCGGCTCAAGCTCGGCCAGCGGATCATCGGCACCGCGATTGGCCTGACCGTCGGCTGGGTGCTGTTCGATCTGGTTACCAGTCCGATTCTGCAATCGATGTGCGCGGTGCTGGCCGGGGTGGTGTTCTTCGTCAACCGGACCACGCGCTACACCCTGTCGACCGCCGCCATCACAGTGATGGTGCTGTTCTGCTTCAATCAGGTCGGCGACGGTTACGGCCTGTTCCTGCCCCGGCTGTTCGATACCCTGCTGGGCAGCCTTATCGCCGGCCTCGCAGTGTTCCTGTTTCTGCCGGACTGGCAGGGGCGGCGCCTGAACAAGGTGCTGGCCAATACCCTGACCTGCAACAGCATCTACCTGCGGCAGATCATGCAACAGTATGCCAAGGGCAAGAGTGACGACCTGGCCTACCGACTGGCGCGGCGCAATGCCCACAACGCCGACGCGGCGCTGTCGACCACGCTGGCGAACATGCTCATGGAGCCCGGCCACTTCCGCAAGGAGGCCGACGTCGGCTTCCGCTTTCTGGTGCTGTCGCACACGCTGCTGAGCTACCTTTCAGGTCTTGGCGCGCACCGTGATACGCAGTTGCCGAGCGATGTCCGCGAACACCTGATCGATAACGTCGGCGCCACGCTGGCCGCCAGCATCGACGAAATCGCCGCAGGGCTGGCCGAGAAGAGGCCGGTTGCGGTACAGAGCGATGTCGAGGAAGGGCTGGCCGCGCAACTGGAGCAACTGCCCGAGGACATGGACGAGAGCCAGCGGCTGGTGCAGGCCCAACTGGCACTGATCTGCCGCCAACTGGCACCGCTGCGCACCCTCGCCGCGCACCTGATCAAAGCTCCGGAGACTGCTGCAACCCATGCAGTCTGAGCAATTCATCGTAGGTGCCGTCCGCTTTCATGGCGGCAATTTCGCGATCGAAGTCAGCGACGATCTTTTCGTGATGCGGATTTTTCAGACTGACCAGAATATGCAGGCTGTTATCGCTTAACGAACCCGGTAGAAACTCGACCCGGTCACGCACCTCGTCCGGTTCCATCGCCAGGTTGTAGCGAGCGACGTATTCGTCTTCCAGGGTCAGGTCGACACGCTCGGCAGCAAGCATGCGTATGGCGGTGGAGAAGTTTTGCACAGGGACTTTCTGCAACTCGGTGTCGTTGTCAAACGCAGGGGCATAAGCGTAACCGCGCACCACCGCGATCATGTACTTGTGCAATTGCTCATGGGTCAGGGTGCCAATGGGCGACTCCTTGCGCTTGATGAAACGCACCCGATTGAGCAGGTACTCCGCAGAAAACTGGCCAATTTTCGTGCGCTCCTCGCTGAACCAGGCATTGATCAGCACGTCATGACGCCCCTGGCTCAAGCCGAGCATCGCCCGCGCCCAGGGCACTTGCTCATACAGTGTGGTGTACCCGGCACGGCGCAGCGCCGTATTGACGATGTCGGTTGCCAACCCGCCGTTGAGCAGCAGCGCGTCGGTAAAAGGCGGCCAGGGGTCAGCGACAAGACGCAACTTTTCAGCTGCATTGGCGGGCGCCATCAGCATGAAGACCAGCAACCCCACCGCTCGAAGCAACTGCGACATGCTCAGGTTCCTGAAAGGGGCGGCGTGCCCGATTTAATCCTATCGGCAGGAAAACGCTCGCGCGTTAGGCTCTGTACAAAAAGTCGGCGAGCGAAGGTCAGGCGAGCCTGTTTTTAACGAAGCATCACCGAGCGCAGCCACTTTTCGTACAGAGCCTAGAGCACCTGCCGTTTTTAATTGAAGACCTGAAGCAGGCAGTAGACAAGCCGGGGGAGCAACATGCTCACACGACGTAGCATTCATATCGTTGACGGCGTTTATTGGGAATGTCGCCGGATACGTTTAGACTTCGCTTCTGGTTTCCCTGCGAGTCTGCAACATGTCTATCAAATGGATCTGCAAACATCACACCGAGCTGAGCATCCAGCAGCTCTATGCCGTGCTGCAACTGCGTGCCGAGGTGTTTGTGGTCGAGCAGCAATGCGTGTATCTGGACGTCGACGGACAGGACCTGACGGGCGACACCTGCCACCTGATGGCCTGGCAGGAAGACAAGCTGGTCGCCTACCTGCGTTTGCTCGACCCCATCCAGCAAGGCGGCGACGTGACCATCGGCCGGGTGGTGACTGCGCCTTCGATTCGCAGTCGGGGTATCGGCCATGAACTGATGGAGCAGGCCCTGGAAAACGCCGAACGCAAATGGCCCGACCAGCCCATCTACCTATCGGCCCAGGCCCATTTGCAGGGCTATTACAGCCGCTATGGCTTCAATCCGGTGGGCGAGGTCTACCTGGAAGACGACATCCCGCATATCGGCATGCGTCGCGATCTGGACTGAAAACCGCTCAGGGATACTCCAGCACAGCCTTGATGCGTGGCAGATTGTCGGCAATCCAGCCCTTGTCAACGGCGCCCCAGTCACGGATCCGGTAGCTGCCGGCGTGATTGCGGCCACCTTCGAGCTGCTCGAAGTCGCACACAATGTCCAGATCGGCAAGCGCACTGATGGTGTCCTGAGCGGTACGACGAGGCATGCCGGTTGCCGTCATCAGCTCAGGGACACTGCTGGCGATCCGTGAATCGATCAGATACGCCACGTACAGGCGGCGATAGAAACTGCTTTTGGTCTTGCTGACCTGCATCGTCGAATCCTTTTTCAGTGCCTGGTTCAGCATGGCGCATGCGCGGCCTGCAGATCGCGGTACGTCAGGTACACGCGCAAATCGAACTCCAGCTGGTGATAACCAGGCAACATGTGCTCGCACAACTGGTAGAACGCCTTGTTATGGTCCGACTCACGAAAGTGGGCCAGCTCGTGCACCACGATCATTTTCAGAAACTCCGGCGGCGCTTCCTTGAACAGCGCTGCTACGCGAATCTCGTTGCTGGCCTTGAGCTTGCCACCCTGCACTCTGGATATCTTGGTATGCAGGCCCAGTGCGCGATGAGTCAGGTCAAGGCGATTATCGAACAGAACCTTCTTGATGGCTGGCGCATTGCGCAGGTGATCCTGCTTGAGCGCCAGCGCATAGGCGTAGAGGGCCTTGTCGCTCTGAATCTGATGCCGCGCGGGGTAGCGCTGCTGCAGGTAATCCGCCAGGCGATCGTCGGCAATCAACTGCTGCACCTGGTCCTGCAGGGCCTGCGGATAGGCCTGCAGGTATTTGAGCGGAGCATGGCTGGATGCAGTCATGGGGCCTTTGCATAAGATCGAAAAACGCCATTCTACAACAATCTCTTCTGTCTCAAGCCTGCCACGTCAAAGTGCCCGGGAAAGCGCAACGCCTCTTCCGGGCCCATCGGGTGAGCGATCAAAAAGCCCTGAATGACCTGACAACCGTTGTCGGCCAGCCATTGATATTGCTCAGCCGTCTCGACGCCTTCGGCGATGACCAGCATATCGAGGTTGCGGCTCAGGTCGATGATACTGCTGGCCATTGCCGCTTCGCGCTTTGATCCTGCGATGCTGGCCACAAAACGCCTGTCCAGCTTCAAAGTGTCGAGCTGAAGATTGCGCAGATGCGACAGCGAGCATTCGCCCGTGCCAAAGTCGTCGAGCGCAATGCGCACACCGACGTCATGCAACAACTTCAGCTGTTTATGGCTGTGCGTAAGGTTATTCACCAGAGCGGTTTCAGTGATTTCCACTTCGATTTGCCCCGGTTTCAACTCGAAGCGATCCATGGCGCGCTTCAATTCCGAAGCCAGATTGGGCAGACAGAATTGCGTGGGGCTGACGCAGACACTCAGCACCATGTCGGGCGCAAAGATACGGCTCCATGCCTGACGCTGCTCGGCGCCCTGATCAAAGATCCAGCCGCCGAGCCGATTGATCAGCCTGGTCTCTTCCAGCAACGGAATGAACAGCGCAGGCGGGACCTCTCCGACCGCAGGATGCTGCCAGCGCAGCAAGGCCTCGAAACCACGCAGGCGACCATCCGCCATGTGAATCTGAGGCTGGTACACCACTGAAAAATCCCGGCCATCGATGGCCGTGCGCACGCTTTCCTCAAGCATCAGTCGCGAGCGGGCGCGCCCGTTCATGTTCTGATCATAGAACCGGTATTGCTGCCGCCCGGCACGCTTGGCCTCGTACATGGCAATATCTGCCGCGCGCAGCAGACCGTCCAGATTCGAGCCGCAGTCCGGGAAGGTTGCAATGCCGACACTGGCACCCAGCGTGATCTCGACACCGTCGACCTGACGTCTTCCGGATACCCGCTCGATGAGCTTTTCGGCGATCTTGGCCGCCTGCTCGGGGTAATCGAGCCCGTCGATCACCACAGTGAATTCGTCGCCGCCGATGCGCGCCAGCACATCATAGGGGCGCATGCTGTCCTTGAACTGTTCGGCGACCCAGAGCAGTACCTGATCCCCCGCTTCATGGCCAAGCGCATCATTGATCTGCTTGAAGCCATCCAGATCCATGAACAGCACGACCAGGTATTTATCAGCCCGCTCGTTACGCAACAGCATGCTTTCAACCGCCTGATAAAGCCCGCGGCGATTGAGCAGGCCAGTCAATGCATCGGTGACGGCCTGTTTTTCAAGCTGCTGATAAAGATCACGGACCACCGACATATCGAGAACCGTCAGTACCATTGCCTTCTGTTCGGCAGGCAGCGCCGCGCAGGACAACGCCACGGGCAGTTGTGTGCCTTGCGCAGTGCGCAGAATGGCGTCATGCACCCGATAGGTATCGGACTTGCGATAGTGCTGATAAAAGCCCGAGTCCAGCCAGTGCCCCTCCTTCGGCTCGATGATGTAGTCCAGCACCTGAGTGCCGCGAAGCTGATCGACGGAGGTGTTCAATAACTGACAGATGGCCGGATTGGCAAAGCTGATGGTGCCTGCTTCGTCAACGACCAGAATGCCTTCGGCGACATTGGCCAGCACCGATGCATTGAACGCACGAGCCGATTCCAGCTCCAGCGACAGCTGTTGTAGCGCACGGCGATTACGCTGCTGTTCAAGCAAAGTCTGTACCTTGGGCTTGAGCACATTCGGGTCGAAAGGTTTGAACAGATAATCCGTCGCACCATTCGCATAACCCTTCTGCACCGCATCCTGAGTCTGCTCATTGGCGGTGAGAAAAATAATCGGCGTAAGGCGGGTACGCTGACTGCCGCGCATCAGTCGCGCGACCTCGAAGCCGTCCATGCCCGGCATTTGCACATCCAGCAAAACCAGGTCGACTTCCTGCTCGAGAAGTACGGTCAATGCTTCGATTCCGGAACTTGCAGTCACAATGTGCCAGTCCGTTCTTTGCAGAACAGCACACATCGTCACCAGATTTTCCGGGTAATCGTCTACAACGAGTAAAACTGAAGAGCCATCATCTGGCTGGGTTGGCACGCGTTCCATGCTGCTTCTCTATGTGGGCATGACGCCTGAGACTCAGGACGACCGTCATACTTTGGAATAACTCTAGCCTCGTCTCGCCAAAAGCAGAAGCAAGGCGCCTGTTCCCTACTGTCAAAGTTCGATCTACCCGACTAACGGTCATTCGCTACACCCCTTACAGACTCTGCCCTGCAGAAGAAGTGACAGCACTTTGACGCCATCCGTTCGACATTTTTTTATTAACAAATTGTCCTACGAGCCGTATAAAACCCGCCTGAAGTCTCGCGCCAGAGGCTTTTTCTATGAGCGATATAAAGACATTTACGGACGGAGACAAAATGGTAGATCTTGGATCGTGGAATCTCAGCATCCCTGTGGGGTCGCCCCCCAAGACCATCGAAACCGCTCAGTTAGTAAAAGGCTATGACGGTAAATATTTCAAATCAAAAACCGACTCCATTGTGTTCTGGTCGCCCGTCACAGGCAGTAAAACCGAGAACGCAAAATATGCCCGCAGCGAACTTCGAGAAACGTGGTCCGATGGCTCGTTGCATAATTGGGTATACCCGGATGCCGACAACTATCTGAATGCCAAACTGGAAGTCGACCAAGTACCTTCCACTGGCAAGGTTGTCATCGGACAAATACACGCATACGAGAGCACAGAGCCGCTCCTGAAAGTCGAGTTTCAATACAAGGAAGACACCAAAACTGGCGATATCGTTGCAAAAGTCCGCAATCGCTATGACGACGATGAAAGCAAGGTTTACACCATCGTAGAAGGTGTGAAGCTGAATGAGACATTCAATTACGTCATTCACCTGAGCAAGGGCGGCAAACTGTCGGTCAGCGCCAAGGATCAGGACTGGAGCACGCGCATCAGTGAGACCTGGCGGGACAAGCCTCTGTACTTCAAGGCGGGGGTGTATACCCAGGACAACACCGGGTACACCTCGGAGGGCGGCAAGGCGACGTTCTACAACCTGGATATCGATCACAACCAGAGCTGAGCGGCACGCGCCTTAAACCCACATACAAAACGGCCCGCGCTTCACGAAGAAGAACGGGCCGTTTCTGTTTCAGTCAGACACTGTCAGCGGTTGGCTTTGAAGTCCTGCTCGGCTGCCAGGAAACGGGTCTGCATGGACGCAGAAGCAGGCTTGCCGATCAGGCTGAACACCACGATGGCGAGGCTGGCGAAGATGAACCCGGGGATGATCTCATACAGCCCCATCGTACTGAATTGCTTCCAGAGCACCACGGTGGCCGCACCAACAATGACTCCGGCAAGTGCGCCGTTACGAGTCATGCCCTTCCACAGCACCGAAATCAGCACCACAGGGCCGAAGGCTGCGCCGAAACCGGCCCAGGCGTAACTCACCAGGCCCAGTACGCGGTTTTCAGGATTGGCCGCCAGCAGAATGGCAATGATCGCGATCAGCAGCACCATTGCCCGACCGACCCAGACCAGCTCGATCTGCGAAGCACCCTTGCGCAGATAAGCCTTGTAGAAGTCCTCGGTCAACGCACTGGAGCACACCAGCAACTGGCAGCTCAGCGTACTCATGACCGCAGCCAGAATGGCCGATAGCAGCACGCCGGCAATCCAGGGGTTGAACAGCAGCTTGGCCAGCTCGATGAACACCCGCTCCGGGTTTTCAGTCACCGGCCCGGCAACATCCGGATGCGCCGAGAAATAGGCAATGCCGAAGAACCCGACCGCCACGGTGCCGCCCAGGCACAGGATCATCCAGGCCATGGAGATGCGTCGGGCGCTGGCAATCGACTTGACCGAATCGGCCGCCATGAAGCGCGCCAGGATGTGTGGCTGACCGAAATAACCCAGGCCCCAGCCGAGCAGGGAGATGATGCCGATGAAAGTCGTGTTCTTGAACATGTCGAAGCTGGTCGGATCTTTCGCTTCAATCGCCAGAAAGGTGGTGTCGACGCCGCCCGTTGCCAGCAGGACGATGATCGGCGTGAGGATCAGCGCGAAAATCATCAGCGTAGCCTGCACGGTGTCTGTCCAGCTCACTGCGAGGAAACCACCGACAAAAGTGTAGGCAATGGTCGCCGCAGCACCGGCCCACAAGGCGGTTTCGTAGGACATGCCGAAGGTGCTTTCAAACAGACGCGCCCCCGCAACGATGCCCGAGGCGCAATAGATGGTGAAAAACACCAGAATCACGATGGCCGAGATGATGCGCAGCAGGCCACTGTTGTCTTCGAAACGGCTGCTGAAGTAATCCGGCAGGGTCAGTGCGTCGCCATTGTGCTCTGTCTGCACACGCAGACGGCCGGCCACGAACAGCCAGTTCAGGTAGGCACCGATGATAAGACCGATGGCGATCCAGCTTTCCGACAGGCCGGACATATAGATGGCACCGGGCAACCCCATCAACAGCCAGCCGCTCATGTCAGAGGCACCCGCTGAAAGAGCGGTCACCACGCTGCCCAGGCTGCGTCCGCCGAGGATGTAATCCGAAAGGTTGTTGGTAGAGCGATAGGCCATCAGGCCGATCAATACCATTGCCGCTATATAGATCACGAACGTGATCAAGGTAGGGTTGCTGACACTCATGAGTTCTGCCTTGGCATTGTTTTTATGTTGGCACCCGATGCCAAAGGGAATAGCGACCGATATTCGGCACATCCCTGCTTTTGCACCCGACACCGCGTTGACTGATCGCTCCGCAAGAATCGGCAATCAATGACTGGCGGTTGCACCGCGGAAACGAATCCTATTAAACAAACCAAACAGGGTGCAACCCATTTCATCGCGCAAGTTGCACCTGTTACAAAAAACCTGACGCAGGTGCATTTACGCGCCATTTTAGGGCGTTTTAAATACTATTTACAAAAAAACGCGCACCAGCATTGCGCATAACGCTGTTTTTATGAGCCGCTCGCCGGGCACCTCACAAAATATTCTCCAAATCGGGTTGCACCCGGTTGCACCTCACCCCGTCCCGACGCTAATCTGCGCCAAAGCCGATGCCACTTCTGCGTGGCTATAAAGAGGACAACACATGGCCACCACCACTCTTGGCGTCAAACTTGACGACCCTACCCGCGAGCGATTGAAAGCCGCAGCCCACTCCATCGACCGCACGCCGCACTGGTTGATCAAGCAGGCGATTTTCAATTACCTGGAAAAGCTCGAGAGTGGTGCAACCCTGTTGGAACTCAACAGTGCCGCCGGCGCAAAGGACAACGAAGACCGCGGTGAGCTGGCAGAAGATGCCGGGCTGCAATGCTTTCTGGATTTTGCCGAAAGCATCCAGCCGCAGTCTGTATTACGAGCGGCCATCACCTCCGCCTACCGCCGCCCCGAGCAGGAAGTGGTGCCGATGCTGCTCGAGCAGGCCCGCCTGAGCGCCCCGGTTGCCGAAGCCACCAACAAGATGGCCGCGTCGATCGCGGAAAAACTGCGTAACCAGAAAAGCGCTGGCGGTCGCGCGGGCATCGTTCAAGGCCTGTTGCAGGAGTTTTCACTGTCCTCTCAGGAGGGCGTTGCGCTGATGTGCCTGGCCGAAGCACTGCTGCGTATTCCCGACAAGGGCACCCGCGATGCGTTGATTCGCGACAAGATCAGCAACGGCAACTGGCAGCCGCACCTGGGCAACAGCCCATCGCTGTTCGTCAACGCCGCCACCTGGGGCCTGCTGCTCACCGGCAGGCTGGTTGCCACTCACAATGAGGCGGGCCTCACGTCCTCGTTGAGCCGCATTATCGGCAAAAGTGGCGAACCGATGATCCGCAAGGGCGTCGACATGGCCATGCGCCTGATGGGCGAGCAGTTCGTGACCGGCGAAACCATCGGTGAAGCCCTCGCCAATGCCAGCCGCTTCGAAGCCAAGGGCTTCCGCTATTCCTACGACATGCTGGGTGAAGCGGCGCTGACCGAACATGACGCGCAGAAGTACCTCGCGTCCTACGAGCAAGCCATCCACTCCATCGGCAAAGCCTCCCACGGCCGCGGCATCTACGAAGGTCCGGGGATTTCCATCAAGCTGTCGGCACTGCATCCACGCTATAGCCGCGCCCAGTACGAGCGAGTGATGGATGAGCTGTACCCGCGCCTGCTGTCGCTGACCCTGCTGGCCAAGCAATACGACATCGGCCTGAACATCGACGCCGAAGAAGCCGATCGCCTGGAGCTGTCGCTGGATCTGCTCGAGCGCCTGTGTTTCGAACCACAGCTCACCGGCTGGAACGGTATCGGTTTCGTGATTCAGGCATACCAGAAGCGCTGCCCTTATGTGATCGATTACGTGATCGATCTGGCGCGCCGCAGCCGCCATCGCCTGATGATCCGTCTGGTCAAGGGCGCTTACTGGGACAGCGAGATCAAGCGCGCCCAGGTCGAAGGCCTGGAAGGCTATCCGGTGTACACGCGCAAGGTGTACACCGACGTGTCCTACATCGCCTGCGCGCGCAAGCTGCTCGCGGCACCGGAAGTCATCTATCCGCAATTCGCCACGCACAACGCCCATACCCTGGCGGCCATCTACCAGATCGCCGGTCAGAATTATTACCCCGGCCAGTATGAATTCCAGTGCCTGCACGGCATGGGCGAGCCGTTGTATGAACAGGTTGTAGGCAAAGTCGCCGACGGCAAACTGAATCGTCCTTGCCGCGTGTACGCCCCGGTCGGCACTCATGAAACACTGCTGGCCTATCTGGTGCGTCGTCTGCTGGAAAACGGCGCCAATACGTCGTTTGTCAACCGGATTGCCGACCACTCGATCTCCATACAGGAACTGGTCGCCGATCCGGTCAGCCAGATCGAACGCATGGCCACCCAGGAAGGCGGTTTCGGCCTGCCGCATCCACGCATTCCGCTGCCGCGAGACCTCTACGGAACCGAACGCGCCAATTCCAGCGGCATCGACATGGCCAACGAGCATCGTCTGGCGTCGCTGTCTTCGGCCCTGCTGGCTACCGCGCACAACGACTGGAAAGCCGCCCCGATGCTGGGCTGTCCGGCCAGCGCAGGCACGTTGAGTGCTGCGTTGAATCCATCGGATCTGCGTGACGTGGTCGGTCATGTGCAGGAAGCGTCCCTGCAAGATGTCGATAACGCCATCCAGTGCGCCTTGAGCGCCGGTCCTATCTGGCAGGCCACTCCGCCTGTCGAGCGCGCCGCGATTCTGGAGCGTGCCGCTGACTTGATGGAGGCTGAAATCCAGCCGTTGATGGGCCTGTTGGTCCGTGAAGCGGGCAAGACCTTCGCCAACGCCATCGCCGAAGTGCGCGAAGCCGTGGACTTCCTGCGTTACTACGCCGTGCAGGCGCGCAACGACTTCACCAACGACGGTCACCGTCCGCTGGGGCCGGTGGTCTGTATCAGCCCGTGGAATTTCCCGCTGGCGATTTTCAGTGGTCAGGTGGCGGCTGCATTGGCCGCAGGTAACCCGGTGCTGGCCAAACCTGCCGAGCAGACACCACTGATCGCCGCGCAGGCCGTACGTCTGCTGCTTGAAGCGGGCATCCCTGAAGGCGTGGTGCAATTGCTGCCCGGTCGTGGCGAAACCGTAGGCGCAGGGCTGGTCGGCGACGAACGCGTCAAAGGTGTCATGTTCACCGGCTCGACCGAGGTCGCCCGCCTGCTGCAGCGCAACGTGGCAGGTCGCCTCGACTCGCAGGGTCGCCCCATTCCGCTGATCGCCGAAACCGGTGGCCAGAACGCAATGATTGTCGACTCTTCGGCGCTGACCGAACAGGTGGTGATCGACGTGGTGTCTTCGGCATTCGACAGCGCCGGTCAACGCTGCTCGGCACTGCGCGTGCTGTGCCTGCAGGAAGACTCTGCCGACCGCGTCATTGAAATGCTCAAGGGCGCGATGGCCGAGAACCGCCTCGGTAATCCGGAGCGCCTGTCCGTGGACATCGGCCCGGTCATCGACGCAGAGGCCAAGGCAGGTATCGAAAAACACATCCAGGCCATGCGCGACAAGGGCCGCACGGTTTACCAGGTGGCCATCGCCGACAGCGCCGAACTCAAGCGCGGCACTTATGTGATGCCGACCCTGATCGAGCTGGAAAGCTTCGATGAGCTGCAACGTGAAATCTTCGGTCCGGTGCTGCACGTGGTGCGCTACAAGCGCAAAGAGCTTGGCCTGCTGATCGATCAGATCAACGCCTCCGGTTATGGCCTGACCCTGGGCGTGCACACCCGTATCGACGAAACCATTGCCAAGGTCATCGACAACGTCAATGCCGGCAACGTCTATGTCAACCGCAACATCGTCGGCGCAGTGGTGGGTGTTCAGCCATTCGGCGGCGAAGGTCTGTCCGGCACCGGTCCCAAAGCAGGTGGCCCGTTGTACCTGTATCGCCTGCTGTCGACGCGCCCGCAGGATGCTATCGAGAAATCGTTCATCCGCAGCGACGCGCTGTCTGCACCGGATACCCGTCTGCGTGAAGTCTTCGGCAAGCCGTTGCAGGCACTGAAAGCCTGGGCTGCCAGCAACCAGCAAAGCGATCTGGATGCCTTGTGCAGTCAATACACCGAGCAATCACAAAGCGGCATCACCCGCCAGTTGGCTGGCCCGACCGGCGAACGCAACAGCTACGCGATCCTGCCGCGTGAGCACGTGCTTTGCCTGGCTGACGACGAGAACGACCTGATGATTCAACTGGCGGCCGTACTGGCGGTCGGCAGCTCTGCCGTGTGGCCGGAGACCGACATCAGCAAGTCACTACGCGCTCGCCTGCCGAAGGATGTTCAGGCGCGCATCAAACTGGTACCTGACTGGGCCAAGGACGACGTCAACTTCGACGCCGTCCTGCACCACGGCGACTCCGACCAGCTACGTGCCGTCTGCCAGCAGATCGCACAACGCAGTGGTGCCATCGTCGGTGTCAACGGCTTGTCCCACGGCGAAACCAACGTGCCGCTGGAACGTCTGGTGATCGAGCGGGCATTGAGCGTCAACACCGCGGCGGCGGGTGGCAATGCGAGCCTGATGACGATCGGCTGATGCCGCTCGGTAACAGATGACGCAGCGCGTCAAGAACGGCATTCCCATGCCGGAGCGTGCGGAACGAGAGGTGTCGGAAAGACACCGACCGTTCCCATGCTCTGGACGCTCCGCGTCCGCTCTCGATACCCCCTGCACACGCTCGACCATCACCCGAATCAATCTTGCTACCCTCCCCCCTCAACCCGACCTAGACTTGAGCCATTCCAAGAACAGGTACGTCATCATGTCCGAGTCGCTGCTCAGTTCCCGAAATCTGGCTTTCGAGCTGTATGAAGTGCTGGACGCCGAAGGTCTGACGCGTCGCGAGCGCTTTGCCGAGCACTCGCGGGAAACCTTTGATGCGGCGCTGGGAACGGCGCGCGCCATTGCAGAAAAGTACTTTGCACCGCACAACCGCAAGGCTGACGAAAACGAGCCGCGCTATGAAAATGGCGAAGCGATCCTGATTCCTGAGGTCAAGCCCGCGATAAACGCGTTTCTCGAGGCCGGCTTTCTCAATGCATCACGCGATTTCGACGCAGGCGGCATGCAGTTGCCTACCCTGCTGTCGCAAGCCTGTTTTGCCCACTTTCAGGCGGCCAATGTCGGCACCACGTCGTATCCGTTTCTGACGATGGGCGCCGCCAATCTGATCGAGAGCTTTGCCGACGACGAGCAGAAGCAGCGTTTTCTGCAACCGATGATCGAAGGACGCTTCTTCGGCACCATGGCGCTCACCGAGCCACATGCCGGCTCGTCGCTGTCAGATATCCGCACACGCGCCGAGCCGGCAGGCGACGGCACTTATCGGCTGCGTGGCAACAAGATATTCATTTCCTGCGGGGATCATTCGCTGTCGGAGAACATTGTGCACATGGTCCTGGCGAAACTGCCGGACGCGCCGGGCGGGGTCAAAGGTATCTCGCTGTTCATCGTGCCCAAGTTTCTGGTCAACGATGACGGCAGCCTCGGCAAGCGCAACGATGTGCTGCTGGCAGGCCTGTTTCACAAGATGGGCTGGAAAGGTACTACCTCCACCGCGCTGAATTTCGGCGATAACGGTGAGTGTGTCGGCTATCTGGTGGGCAAACCTCATCATGGCCTGAATTACATGTTCCAGATGATGAACGAAGCGCGTATTGGCGTCGGGCTCGGTGCGGCAATGTTGGGTTATTCCGGCTACCTGTACTCACTGGAGTATGCCCGCGAGCGGCCGCAAGGACGCCTGCCTGACAGTAAAAGCCCGGACAGCAAGCCAGTATCCATCATTGAACATGCAGACGTGCGGCGCATGCTGCTGACCCAGAAAGCCTACGTGGAAGGCGCGTTTGACCTGTGCCTCTACGCCTCGCGACTGTTCGATGACACGCAGACCGGCGAAACCGAAGACGATCGCAAGCACGCGCACGAACTGCTGGACCTGCTGACCCCGGTGGTCAAGTCGTGGCCGTCGGAGTTCTGCCTTAACGCCAACGAACTGGCGATTCAAGTCCTGGGCGGCCACGGCTACACCCGCGAATACCCGGTCGAGCAGTATTACCGGGATAACCGCCTCAATGCGATCCATGAAGGCACTCACGGCATCCAGTCGCTCGACCTGCTTGGCCGCAAGCTGGCGCAGAATGGCGGCACCGGCCTCAAGCAACTGCTGCGCCTGATCTCGGCGACCTGCGAACGTGCCCAGACCCATCAAGCACTCGACGAATTGCGCCAGCCCCTGCAGCAACTGGTCGCACGCGTGCAGGCCGTCACACTCGGGCTGTTGACCGATCTGGCCCAGGGCAGAATTACCAGCACACTGGCCAATTCAGCGCTGTACCTCAAGGCATTCGGCCACACGGTAGTAGGTTGGCGATGGCTCGAACAGGCGATCCGTGCAGAAGAAGGCTTGATTAGCGGCAATCAGGCCGACAACGACTTTTACCGAGGCAAGCTGCAAGCCGCCCGATACTTCCTGACGTGGGAAGTACCGGGCTGCCATCATGAATTGGCCATTCTGGAAAACCGCGATGACACTTGCCTGGCAATGCGCGACGACTGGTTTTAAATAAACCCGGGCGCACGCTTGATCAATGAAGGCTAAACAGGTCAGTCAGCGGGTTTTGCGGAAAAAAACGGTCGACCAGTACCCTGGCGTCTGCGCCCAGCTTGCGCGCGTACTGCTCCCGACTGAAGGGCTCGCCCGTGCGCATGTCGTAAAGCCCGCGCCCCGGATGAGCGCGATCGACCTCCTGCATCTGGATTTTCATAATGCGGTAAAACTCGCCGCTCACCTCTTCGATGCTGTCGATCTGAAAGTAGCAGCCGGGCAAAAAGATCGATTCGGCCTCTTCGGGAGAGGCTGAAAACGGCGCAATCGGTGTCGCCCGCAGGTATCGGCCCTTGGGCAAAACGAAGACCACCGAGGTGTCATCGAAGGTTACCGGCCCGATCATGGCGTTAGCGGGTGCACCGGCCCGGCTGCTGGCGAAGGCGCTGACCACGTAGGGATTTTCGCTGAACGAGGTGACATCAGTATTCACCAGCACATCACCGACCTTGATCTGACCGCTACGGAACACGGCACCCGAAGTCCCGCGATCACCGCTGCCGCCTCGGTACAACTCGACATCATTGTTGTACCCCACCACCTGAATGTCCTCGGCCAGTCGTTCGATGAGTCGCACCTGATTGGCCTTATTGCTCTCGCCCGTACGCAGGAACCGATTGAATTCAGAATCGTCCTGGGTATAAAGCATGATATTTCTGCCGCAGTAGTCGTCCTCACCAAGCTTGAAAACCCGATGTTTGCCATGCCAAGGGTCCTTGTACACCTCATCGCCTTCGGGTGAAGAATCCGACATGGCCGCATCTTCAGGGCCTGGCTCCCAAATCGTCATCACGTCTTTCTGCCGGGCCAAGGCCATTTCGGCATAGTGTTGCTCATTGAACAGGTCCGTTTGCAGGTACGTGTCCCAAAACGCCGAATGCACGGTCACATAAGGCTTGCCCGTCGCGGCGGATGTACTGCTTGACGGCACCTGCACATCCATCGGGGCACCACCCTGCAGACCAGGCGAGTCAAGTAACGTCCACTCCCCGCTGGTACTCAGGCGCACCGGCTTGCTGCCTGCGAACGCAAAAGGATTGTCCGGGTTGACGATAAACCAGCACTGCTGCAATTCGTTGAACATCACGCGATAAGGCAGTTGTGCAAGCTTGATCCAGGTTTCGCCATTACCCAGCGTGTAGATGCCACGAAACCGGCCCTCTGCAACTGAAGGCGTAAGGCTGTCGAGCAGCAGGTTACCCTCCATATTGTCCAGTGCATGGGCCGGCGCGCTGCTGCCTTCAATTACCTCGCTGGAGACCGGTTGGCCTTCGGTTGCGGCCACCGGCACAGGCTGGGGGACCGCACGTATGGAGATTAAAAGAGGCAGATTGAACAGCAGATAAATGATGTTGATGATCGCGCCCAGCACGCCCGCCTTGCGCTGTGCTACGGTTTTGCCATTGAGCGCCTGATCGATGTTCAAACCGGTATTGGCGAGGCTTGCGCCAACCAGCGTCAAGGCGATCGGCCAACCCAGCGGCGCGAGCCCGCCAAACGCCTGCATGAACGCACCCAGGTAGCCGATCCACATCTGCTTGCGCAGATCAGCATTGGAGGTCAGCAGTTCACGCGCATCGGCGGCCATTCCCTGACGGGCGACGTCTCGCAGATACACGAAGGGGTCGCCCGCAATAGGCGCCTGCACCAGATTGACGAGTCGAACGTCGGGACGCCAATCGTGCGTGAGCAACTGGCTCACCGCACGAAAGAACCGCTCACCGTCCTTTGTCCGCGACGCCTCCCCACGCAGAAACTGGCGGGTTATCGCCTTGTCTGCGTGCTCGTCCATAAACCGGGTCTTGAGCCAGCGGTACACCGCACGCTCACTGTCGAACGCCATGAAAGGCTGCTCGGCATCAGGCCAGTAGATGATCTCTCGGCCAGCGGCGGTGACAATACGCAACATGTCATGGGCCTTGATGCCATCGATATCCAGCGTGTGTACCGTGACACCGGGGGTTGAGGGAAGCGGGCTCTGCAACGCCTTAAGCGTAGGGGTCTGCAAAGGGTCTGCGGTGATAACGCACGTAACGTGCTTGAAATCGTCGGCTGAAAGATGGCCCTTGCGCAGACAGTGACTGGCGGCAACCAGATAGCGTGCCTTGACCAGGGTGCAAAAGTTCTCGCTGTGCAGGCTCCAGAAACGCTCCATACGGCGGGTGTACTGCGCGCTGAAATCAAGCGTCCACATGTCTTTGAGCACGTCCTGAGGGAGCATGGGCACCTCATTGCGCTCGTCGAAAACCCCGTGATCCGGGCCATCGGTATAGAAACCGCCATACAAGGAAAGCTCGTCGCTGGCTTCCTGATCGTGGGCACTGAAGTGCCGCATGAGCAGCTCGATAAAGGTCATCGACTGCTCCGGCGTTCCGGAATGCTGCCAGCCGGTAAACGTGCGCGGACTGCTGCTGGCACTGCTGAAACGATGCCAATACACCTGCTCCGGGGCGAACACGCGCTGGGTGTGCTGAAGAATGATCCTGCTGGCGGCGGTATGGGCCAGATCGTAAAGATCGGGATAATCGAGAACGAACTGCTGCGCACGTGCACGCAGCAGTTGCTGGTCGGTTTTGGATGTTTCCAGGGGGGTAGGTGCCATGACGTCTTCCTGTAAGAGAGAAGTCATGCACGTAATCATTCATAAGCGTGTTGGTGGCGCTAACTATCTATCACCCTCACCTGACGCTGCAAACACTGAAGCCTTACCAACCATTCTCGGAGCCCGGGGAAATTTTCGCCCTGCCCTTGAATGGAAAATAAAAGTCCACGGCCTCGTTCAGGTGTTCGATGTACAACACGGACAAGACCTCATCGACCGGCAAATAGGAACGCTCCAGCAGATCAAAATAGTCAGGTCGCAGCTTTCTCAAGACGTCTGACATGAGTTTGGGACCGGTCAGGTCGGAAATGCGCGTCATGTACGGTGTCATTCGGTCTCTAGAGGCGCTACGCAAGGCTTCGCTGCTGTGGTCGATGAAGGGTCTGCGTGTACTGAAGAACGCCTTGTTGGTCTGTTTTTCATTCTGGAAACGCGTATTTATTTCTTTCAGAATCCTCTTCAGGACCGGGTTGTCCGGGTGGCTGGCGAAATGGCTGTTACCCGGCCCGTTGTAACTTAATTGCGGCGCATCCAGACGCCTGCCCAGCAATACATCATTGGGCCCGGCCTTCAACGGAATGCCTGCAAAAGGGACATCAATGGTGTCATCGCAATCAAGATAAATGCCGCCGTATTCGTTGATCAGTCGATAACGCAGAATGTCCGAAGCGGCCGCATAATTACGATTATCCGAGTGCATGAAATAGTTGAAGGCTTCGCCATTTTCACCACTCAGGAACGTGGGAAAGAACGCTTCTTCCTTGAGCCTGGAAATCCGCATCTGTGGATGTGCGCTGAAGTAATCCAGCAATTGCTGATGCGCCGTCGGGTGGTTGATATCGATATGCAGTTCGAAGCGCAAGTCCGGGCTGGTGCGCATGTTGTCGAGCATCCGTTCCAGCAGGTTATCGCCCGGCATGCGTTCGCCCAGCCATATATGATGAATCACACGGCTGATGGGCTCGGCATCTGCAGGCAACCTGGGCACGCGGGGGAAAGAAAAGATCTCGAAGCGGCGGCTCTGTGGCAGTTTTGCCTCCACCTTCCTGAATGCATCCTCCGACCCGCTGTTCCAGACTCCGTTGCGGTCCAGCCAGACCAGGCCGTTTGAAGACGGATCAGTGCGCCAGCATGGAATATCGGCATCGTAATACACGTTCTTCCTGATCCCTCCGATCTGAATGAAGTACTTCTCTACGACCGTCCCTTTTGCCTGGCTCAGTACTTCCTCGACCATGATCTGATCCAGTGGCACCTCGACCTGCACCTTGGGGCCCCAGCGCTGAATCTCGACGGCTGGCTCTTCAGGCACGACCGCCACCACGGCGCTCTCTGCCTCACTGGCCGGCGGCAATCGCGAGCCGTCAAAGCTTTCCCCGCCACGCAACCCGAGCTTGAGGTCAAGATCCCAATAGCCGGTGTCAATAGTCTTCACGTAGGGTCCCCAGACACGCGGATCAGAATCAGAGCGAATCCGGTACTGTTTTTCCTGTGGCACCCACTCGACCCGAAAAGCCTGATCATGCAGTTCGATGTAACTTTTGCCTTGCAGCGGATAGATACCTGCCACTTCGCCCGACGCCAGTCCCGGCAGGTCTTGAGTCACTTCCAGCGCGCGCAACAGGCGGCGCATTTTGGCATTGAGCGAACGCAAGGCACGCGGCTCTTCCCTGAATACCGGAAGCGGCCCGACTTCTATAGCCGGGTCGGTTGTTGAGGGGTCGAAAACCTCATAATCGCCTCGCGCCTCATCAATCAGTCCGGTTTCAGCGCCAGCCTCGACCGCAGTGCCCTCCTCGGCAAGGATCGGCAACGCGTTCAAAACGCCAAAGGCAATCCGCCCAAGCCCGGCCTGGCGCTCTTCGAGCGTGCGACCATTGACTGCCGCATCGACGCCAAGCCCCACCAGCGCGAGAGACAGTCCCGCAATCACGGGCATAAGCTCAGGAAAGACGATGGCGACGCCGCCGAGAACAGACACACACTCGCTCAAGCCACTGCTGACTTCCTCTTTCCAGTAGTCGTCGTGGTTGCGGATTTTTTGCAGCACATCGGTTTCGGACTTTGCCTTGACCCGATCCTTGAAGTGCGAGAACGGCCAGGGCTGCAGCGGTTCGCCAAACTGCACCAGTCTGCGCGGGTTCCACGCACCGGTCGCGGCGTCCAGCAGCTTCGGGTAGACAGCGAAGCCTCGGAGGGCGGTAGCAACACCACTGTAGAAAAAGCCATCGACGTCATCCGTGGCACTGAAATGCCCCTCTAAAGACCGGCGCTTGCCTGGATCCTTGCACATCAGCGCGACCCAGTCCTTGAGCGCATCGGCGTTGGCGAAGGTATGAATGGGTGACGAGTTGCCGGGGATGTAGAGCAGCACGGTTGGCGAATCGGCACTGCGGATGACCATGATGTCCACGGCGCTGTAGCCATGCACCTGCAATTCGGAAATCGTCACGCGAGTGGAAATCGGCGCGGCGACAAAAGCGTCGAAGCTCAGCTCTTTCCAACCCTGATCGGCGGGCAGCCCGAGCGCCTCCAGCACCATGTCCTTGTGCTCGGCCTTGAGCGTGTTTTCCTCAGCTTGCAGCCAGGCCGCCCTGAACAGACCGGCCTTGAGCATCAGGTTGTAGTCTTTGGCATGCGCCTGCCAGAACTGATTCAGGTAGGCGAGATAACCGGCTTGCAGGTTGTGATCCCAGATGTACTGCTTGAACGCCTCGGCAGTCAGGCGAAGTTGCGTCGTCGAATCGTAATGCTGCGGATCGGATTTGCGGTACACCGCTTCATAAGCGACGCAGTCATAGGGCGGCAGTTTTTTATCCACTATCTGACAGTCGAGACCGTCATCATGATGGGGCTGCAAATGCCCGAGGTGATCAAACCAGTCGCCATTGCCCTTTTGCTGCCAGTTGCGCAGCAGCGCCTCGGTCAGCGTCATCGAGTGAGCGACATTGGCGCGATGAGGGGCGGGATAGAGCTTCGGGTCTTCGATATACAGCGTGACGATCAGGGTGTCGTCCGGATCGATCTCGACACCCCATCTCGACTGGCATGCCTGGGCCACATCCCGCGCAGCAAGGGCGGCAGGTGACTGCAGGGCGATCGGGTTGAGGCGGAAGTAATCGCTGACCGAATAGTCATCGCGCACCCGCGCCCAGAACTCTGCTTCAGGGTCATCACCGTCATCCCTATTGTCATCGTCGAAGTCGTAATGTGCTGCAAACTCATCGTCCATGATGAAAAACCTGCTTGATGGTTGGAGCGCCTACAGTAGGGAGCAAGAAGGCCTGGTCTGCGGTATATAGGTATATGTCAGCCGCTGGACTGCAACCAATCGTGAGCCCGGGAATGCCGGTCTGGGTCAATCGCTCGAAATTGCTCTTTGACAGCCAAGCAATTCAACAGGTTAAATCCCTTGGCACGCGGACTGCACGGTCAGTTTTCGCCCCTCTCGCTTCAATTCAGTTTTCTACGGAGTACCGCCCTTGGACGCCACCACCATCAACAGCCTGTTCCTGATCGGCGCGTTGCTGGTAGCCGCAAGCATCCTGGTCAGTTCTCTTTCGTCGCGCCTCGGCATTCCTATCCTGGTCATCATCCTCGCGGTGGGCATGGTGGCAGGCGTCGATGGCGGCGGGATCATCTTCGACAACTACGCGACCGCTTACCTGGTCGGCAACCTTGCGCTGGCGGTGATCCTGCTCGATGGCGGGCTGCGAACGCGGGTGGCCAGTTTCCGGGTTGCGCTGTGGCCTGCCTTGTCGCTGGCAACGGTGGGCGTGCTGATCACCACCGTACTGACCGGCATGGTGGCTGCCTGGCTGTTCAATCTCAGCGTCATTCAGGGCCTGTTGATCGGCGCGATCGTTGGCTCCACAGACGCTGCGGCGGTGTTCTCCCTGCTGGGCGGCAAAGGTTTGAACGAGCGTGTTACCGCCAGCCTCGAAATCGAGTCGGGCAGCAACGACCCCATGGCGGTGTTCCTGACCGTTACCCTGATCGGCATGCTCGCCAGCGGGCAGACCGGGTTGCACTGGGGGCTGCTGGGGCACCTGATTCAGGAATTCGGTATCGGCAGCTTCATCGGCCTGGGCGGCGGCTGGATCCTGCTGCAACTGGTCAACCGCATCAATCTGGCGGCCGGCCTCTACCCAATTCTGGTGATTGCCGGCGGCCTGGCGATCTTCGCCCTGACCAACGCCATCCACGGCAGCGGTTTTCTCGCGGTCTACCTGTGCGGTCTGGTGCTCGGCAACCGGCCGATTCGCAGCCGCCACGGCATCCTGCATATGCTCGATGGCATGGCTTGGCTGGCGCAGATCGGCATGTTTCTGGTGCTGGGCCTGCTGGTCACGCCACACGATCTGCTGCCGATTGCGATTCCGGCGCTGGGCCTGGCGCTGTGGATGATTCTGGTGGCACGCCCGCTGTCGGTGATGGTCGGCCTGCTGCCGTTCAAGGCCTTCCATGGCCGCGAAAAAGCCTTTATCGCCTGGGTCGGCCTGCGCGGCGCGGTACCGATCATCCTCGCGGTGTTCCCGCTGATGGCCGGCCTGCCCAATGCGCAGCTGTACTTCAACCTGGCGTTCTTTATCGTACTGGTTTCGCTGTTGCTGCAAGGCACCAGCCTGCCGTGGATGGCCAAATTGCTGAAAGTGACGGTTCCGCCTGATCCCGCACCGATTTCCCGGGCCGCGCTGGAGGTACACGTCACCAGCGAATGGGAGCTGTTCGTCTACCGCCTGGGCGCCGAAAAGTGGTGCATCGGTGCAGCATTGCGCGAACTGAAGATGCCGGAAGGCACGCGTATCGCGGCACTGTTCCGCGGCCAGCAACTGCTCCATCCGTCCGGCAGTACGACACTGGAAGTGGGTGATCTGCTGTGTGTGATCGGCCACGAACACGACCTTCCGGCGCTGGGCAAATTGTTCAGCCAGGCACCGCAGCGTGGGCTGGACCTGCGTTTCTTCGGCGACTTCGTGCTCGAAGGCGACGCAAGGCTGGGTGAAGTGGCGGCCCTTTATGGCCTGAAACTCGACGGCATCGACCCAGGAATGCCGCTCAGCCAGTTCATCGTGCAGAAGAACCGTGGCGAGCCGGTGGTCGGCGACCAGGTTGAATGGAATGGAACTATTTGGACCGTTGCCGTCATGGACGGGAACAAGATCCAGAAAGTGGGCGTCAAATTCCCCGAAGGAACCCGCCCGGGCCCCGGACTGTTCCTTTAAACTGCCAACCCACACGTATCATCATGCGACCGGTGTCTATGTTTTCCCTGCGTTCCTTTTGTGCTGCCGCACTGTTTGCGCTCTGCCTGTCTTCTTTCCCGGCGCTCGCCGCCGACCCGCCCAGCAGCGACGCTGTTCAGCAAAGCCTCGACAAGATTGCCGACCGCAAGCTGCCTGACGCCGAGCAAAAGGCACTGCAGCAGGTCCTCGAGCAGACACTGGCGTTTCTGAACAGCAAGCAGGACAGCGAGCAGAAGCTCGAAGCGCTCAAACAGCAGCTCGCCCAGGCGCCAAAACAGACTTCGGAAAACCAGCGTGAACTGGCCCGCCTGAAAGAAAGCAAAGTGGTGCCCGTGGCCCAGCGCTATGGCGGCCTCGACGTGCCGCAGCTGGAGCAACTGCTCAGTCAGCGCAGCACCCAGCAGAGTGATCTGCAGAGCGAACTCAACGACGCCAACAGTCTGGCCATTACCGCGCAGACCCGGCCTGAGCGCGCCCAGACTGAAATCAGCGCCAATCAGACGCGCATTCAGCAGATCAACGCCATCCTCAAGAATGGCAAGGACAACGGCAAGACCCTGAGCGCCGACCAGCGCAACCTGCTCAATGCAGAGCTGGCCTCGATCAACGCCCTCAACCTGCTGCGCCGTCAGGAACTGGCCGGCAACAGCCAGTTGCAGGACCTGGGCAACAGCCAGCACGACTTGCTGACCGAGAAGGTGGCGCGTCAGGAGCAGGAAATTCAGGACCTGCAGACCCTGATCAACGACAAGCGTCGTGCCCAGTCGCAAAAAACGGTCGCCGATCTGTCTCTGGAAGCGCAAAAGTCCGGTGGCAGCAGCCTGCTGGCGACCGAAAGCGCCGCCAACCTCAAGCTGTCGGACTACCTGTTGCGCGGCACCGATCGCCTCAACGAGCTGACCCAGCAGAACCTCAAGACCAAGCAGCAACTGGACAACCTGACCCAGACCGATCAAGCCCTCAGCGAGCAGATCAACGTGCTGAGCGGCAGCCTGCTGCTGTCCAAGATTCTCTACAAGCAGAAGCAGGCGTTGCCGCATCTGGAGCTGGACAAGGGGCTGGCCGACGAAATCGCCAACATTCGTCTGTATCAGTTCGACATCAACCAGCAACGCGAACAGATGAGCACGCCAACCGCTTACGTCGAAAAGCTCCTGGCTACCCAGCCGCCTGAAAACGTCACCCCGCAACTGCGCCGGACGCTGCTGGACCTGGCCATCACTCGCAGTGACTTGCTTGAGCGCCTCAATCGCGAGCTGAGCGCGTTGCTCAACGAGTCCATCACGCTACAGCTGAACCAGAAGCAGCTGACCAGTACCGCTCAGGGGCTGCGCGCCACACTCGACGAGCAGATGTTCTGGATCCCCAGCAACAAGCCGCTGGACGTGGAATGGTTTCAGAATATCTGGCCGCGCCTGCAAAAGCAGGTCGCCACCCTGCCCTGGACGTCCAGCCTCAGCGAACTGTCAGACGGCCTGACCCAGCGACCGCTGCTGTTCCTCCCCTTGCTGCTGTTGATCGGCATACTGACCTGGAGGCGCAAGGCGCTGTATCAGAAGCTCAATCGCCTGCACGCCGACATCGGTCACTTCAAACGTGACAGTCAATGGAAGACGCCGCTGGCACTGCTGATCAACGTGCTGCTGGCCATGCCCGTCGCGCTGGGGCTGGCGCTGTGCGGCTACGCGCTGCAGATCGACGCCCGCGGTCAAAACGCCAACCTCGGCGAGGCCTTGCTGCAGATCGCCCTCGCCTGGCTGGTGTTCTACACCGCCTACCGCGTGCTCGCCCCGTCAGGTGTTGCGCAACTGCACTTCCGCTGGGAAACGGCGCAGGTCGAATTCCTGCGTGGCTGGGTGCGACGCCTGGGGCTGGTCGTTCTGGCCCTGGTGGCGGTGGTGGCCGTTGCTGAACACCAGCCTGCCGCACTGGCCGACGACGTGCTGGGGATCGGCGTGGTGCTGACCTGTTACGCCCTGATGACCTGGCTGCTCGGTCGCCTGCTGATCTCAAGCCCCACGCATCACAATGCCTCACTGTTCCGCAAAACCGTCGGCGTGGTGTTCACGGCATTGCCGGTCGCGCTCTTCCTGGCGGTTTGCTTTGGCTACTACTACACCGCGCTCAAGCTCAGCGACCGTCTGATCGACACTCTGTACCTGATGATGATCTGGCTGATGGTCGAGGCGACGTTCGTCCGCGGCCTGAGCGTGGCCGCCCGGCGTCTGGCCTATCAGCGCGCGCTGGCCAAGCGTCAGGCAGCCAGAGAAAACGGCGACAGCGACATTCCGGTCGAAGAACCCAAGCTGGACATCGAACAGGTCAACCAGCAGTCGCTGCGCCTGATTCGCCTGGCCCTGCTGGCCGGATTCGTCGGCGCGCTGTACCTGGTCTGGGCCGAGCTGATCACTGTGTTCGCCTATCTCGATAACATCATTCTCTACGAATACACCAGCGGCACCGGTGCCAACATGAGCATGGTGCCGATCAGCCTGAGCGACTTCCTCGGCGCTGGGGTGATCATCGTCATCACCTTCGTGCTCGCCGGCAACCTGCCCGGCCTGCTGGAAGTGCTGGTGCTGTCACGCATGAACCTCGCGCAAGGCAGTGCCTACGCGACAACCACGCTGCTGTCGTACACCATCGCCGGTGTCGGCTTCGTGACCACGCTGTCGACGCTGGGCGTGAGCTGGGACAAATTGCAGTGGCTGGTCGCAGCGCTGTCGGTGGGTCTGGGCTTCGGCATGCAGGAAATCTTCGCCAACTTCATCTCCGGCATCATGATCCTCTTCGAACGTCCGGTGCGGATCGGCGACACCATCACCATCGGCGCTCTGTCGGGGACGGTCAGCAAGATCCGCATCCGTGCCACGACCATCACCGACTTCGACCGCAAGGACATCATCGTCCCGAACAAGACTTTCATCACCGGCCAGCTCATCAACTGGTCGCTGACCGACACCGTTACCCGCGTAACCCTCAAGCTGGGCGTGGATTACGGCTCGGACCTGGACCTGGTACGCTCCCTGCTGCTGCAAGCCGCCCGGGAAAACCCTCGGGTGCTCAAGGAACCAGAGCCGATCGTCTACTTCCTGAACTTCGGCGAAAGTACCCTCGACCACGAACTGCGCATGCACGTACGCGACCTGGGCGACCGCAACCCGGTACTCGACGAGATCAACCGCTTCATCAATCGCGAGTTCAAGAAGCAGCACATCAACATCTCGTTCCGCCAGATGGAGATCTACCTCAAGAACACCCAGGGCCTGGAATACAAACTGGTGCCCGCAGAGCCAAGCGACAAGGGCAATGCGCCGACCGGAAAAACCACCCTGCAGCCGGTGAACACTACCGTAACCCCGGCGACCAAGGATGCGCCCGAGCCGCCGGAGTTGCGGCTGGATTGAGAATACTGACAGTGGGTGTCGACCGCGGTCGACACCCACCAGCAATCAAATCAGGCCTCAACCCGCCCAATCACCACCTTCGCCTCCAGATACCCCCCAGGCTCCTTGCTGATCTGCACAGTTCCGGCACACGGTGCCAGTATCGATGTTTCCATCTTCATCGCCTCCATGATGGCGATCACCTGTCCCTTCTCTACCGTCGCACCGTCTTCAACCGCCCAGGCATGCAGGTTGCCCGCGACCGGCGTCAGTACTGCGTGCGGGTCCGGGGCGTCGGCAGCTGGCTGGCTGGCGTCAGCCGGTGCGGCAGCGTTCAGGCTCATGCCGGCCAGCAGCGCAGCAGGCAGGCCCAGTTCGTGGCGTTTGCCGTCGATTTCAACGAAGGTGCGCAGCACGCCCGGGTCGGCCGGTTCTGCGTTGCGCGGGGCGATGGTGACGTGCTCGGCGAAGTCGGTTTCGATCCAGCGGGTGTGGACGGCAAAGGTATTGGCCGCCGTGAAGTCGTCATGGTCCATGACCGCCCGATGGAACGGCAGCACGGTGGCCACGCCTTCCACCTTGAACTCGGCCAACGCACGGCGGGCGCGGCTGATGGCCTGTTCGCGGGTTGCGCCGGTGACGATCAGCTTGGCGATCATCGAGTCGAAGTTCGGTGAGACCCGTGAGCCTTCCGTCACGCCGGTGTCCAGACGCACGCCCGGGCCGGATGGCGGCTGGAATACCGCGATAGACCCCGGCGTCGGCAGAAAGCCGTTGCCCGCGTCTTCGGCATTGATGCGGAATTCAAAGCTGTGGCCGCGCGGCACAGGTGTACCGTCGAACGACAGCGGCAGGCCGTCGGCGACGCGAAGTTGTTCGATGACCAGATCCACACCGCTGGTTTCTTCCGTCACCGGGTGTTCGACCTGCAAGCGCGTGTTGACCTCCAGGAACGACAGGGTGCCATCACCGCTGAGCAGGAACTCCACTGTACCGGCACCGACATAGCCCGCTTCGGCGCAGACCGCGCGGGCCGACTCATGAATGCGCTGACGCAGCTCGTCGGTCAGGTAAGGGGCCGGGGCTTCCTCGATCAGCTTCTGGTTGCGACGCTGCAACGAGCAATCCCGGGTGCCGACCACAACCACCCGGCCATGCCGGTCGGCGATGATCTGCGCTTCAATGTGCCGTGGGCGGTCCAGAAAGCGTTCGACGAAGCACTCGCCACGACCGAACGCGGTCACCGCTTCACGCACCGCAGACTCGTACAACTCGCTGACTTCATCGAGCTTCCAGGCGACTTTCAGGCCGCGACCACCGCCGCCAAAGGCTGCCTTGATGGCAATCGGCAGGCCGTGCTGCTCGGCAAACGCGACCACCTCGGAGGCATCGTTCACCGGGTCTTCAGTACCGGCCACCAGCGGTGCGCCGACTTTCAGGGCTATACGCCGCGCCTGGACCTTGTCACCCAGTGCGTCGATGGTCGCAGGATCGGGGCCGATCCAGATCAGACCGGCATCGATCACAGCGCGGGCGAATTCGGCGCGCTCCGAGAGAAAGCCGTAGCCGGGGTGAACCGCGTCGGCACCGGCACGAGCGGCAACCGCCAGCAGCTTTTCGATATTCAGGTAGGTGTCGGTCGGGCGCTCGCCCTGCAACCCATAGGCTTCATCGGCCTGACGCACGTGCAGCGCGTCGATATCGGCATCGGCGTACACCGCCACCGAGGCGACTCCATAGTCACGGCAGGCACGGGCAATACGAACGGCAATTTCGCCACGATTGGCAATCAGAACCTTTTTCATCTGTTCTTGGTCTCGTCTGAAGTGGCGGGGCGCACTGGCTCGAAGGCGCTCAGCGGATTGAAGCGAATGCGGGCATTGACCGGAATCTGCCCGGCCTTGTCGAGGTGGTAAGTGGCGACTGCGCCGATGACCGGGTAACCGCCGGTCAACGGGTGATCGGCCAGAAACAGCACCGGCTGGCCACTGGGCGGCACCTGAATGGCGCCGACCGTGGTGCCCTCACTGGGCAACTCGCCATCGACGGCACGTTGCAGCGATTGCTCGCCCGCCAGGCGAATACCGATACGGTTGGATTGCGGCGTGACCCGCCAGGTCTGTTGCGCCAGCAGTTGCTGGGCTTCGGCGCTGAACCAGTCACTGCGCGGGCCCATGACCACATCCAGGGTGATGACCTCATCGCTACGCGGCATCTCGAAGGCCGGTTGTTCGGCAGTCGATACTGAAAGGCCGCCAGTTCTGCGCGTGAAGCCCAGCCGGTCACCCGCTGCCAGCGCGGCGGGCCCAACCTGGGCCAGCGTGTCAGTGGACAGGCTGCCAAGCACCGGCTCATGAATGAAACCGCCACGAACCGCCAGATAATTGCGCAGACCGGCGCTGGGCGAACCGATGCTCACCTGATCGCCGCTCTGCAAAGCCAGCGGTGCATACAACGGCGCCTGCAGCTTTTGTCCTTCGGCGGTCAGCACCTCGACGCTGACCTGGGCCCCGGTAATCGCCACAACAGTCTGCCCCTGACAGGTGAAGGTCAGCCCGCCCATGAGAATTTCCAGGCACGCCGTCGCCGGATCGTTGCCCACCGCGCGGTTGGCAGCACGCAAGGCGCCGCGATCCAGCGCGCCCGATGCGGACACACCCTGCCCTGCCCGACCTGGACGACCCAGGTCCTGAAACAGGGTCTGCAGACCTGGCGTTACGATCTGCAGATAGTCCTCGTTGACCGTCGTCGCCTGCGGCCGGACAGGTGCGGCAACCTGCACACGGGTCTCCGGGAGCGGACCGGCATCCTGGAAACGCACGCGGTAGCCGGGCTGAAGCAAGGCGGGCTCGTCGCGGCCCAGATCCCACATGGTTGAGGGGGTCACCCCGATGATCTGCCAGCCGCCGGGGCTGGCCTGTGGATAAATGCCACTGAAACCACCGGCCAGCGCCACTGCGCCAGCCGGAATACGCGTGCGCGGCGTGCTGCGTCGTGGGACCACGAAGCCGGCGCCGCCGCTGAGGTAGGCAAAACCGGGCGCAAAGCCGCAGAACGCAACGTTGTAGTCGCTGCCGGTGTGGCGCTTGATCACTTCCTCGACGCTGATGCCCAGCTCTCGGGCGACATCGGCCAGGTCTTCGCCGTTGTAATGCACAGGTATTTCGATCAGTTTGCCCGCCTCGCGTGCCTTGCCACGAATGTCCCGCGAGGCGATCTGTGTGGCGAGGGCTTCGAAGCCGATGGCGGCTGGTCGAAAATGCACCAGCAACGTCCGGGCAGCCGGAACGATTTCCTCCACGCCAGCGATGGGCATCTGCTGTAACGATTCGAACAGGGCCAGGGTCTCGTCCAGATTCGACAGTTCAACCAGGAGTGCATCCAGGTTGGCCGGGTAGAAACGCATGAGCCTCTCCTATACGTGGTAGTAGCTGTCCGGAATATCGGTAATGAACATGTGGCCCGGCGCATGAGAAATCGCAAACGGCACACGGGACGCCATGACCACCGCCTGCGGGGTCACACCGCAGGCCCAGAACACCGGAATCTCGCCGGGCCTGATCGTCACCGCATCACCAAAGTCAGGGTTCGCCAGGTCGTCGATGCCGAGCAGTCCAGGCTCGCCGACGTGTACCGGCGCGCCGTGCACACCGGGATAGCGCCCGGTGATGCGCGCCGCTTCGGCCACCCGGTCCGCCGCGATCGGGCGCATCGACACCACCATGTTGCCCTGCAGGCGGCCGGCCGGGCGGCAGATCCGGTTGCTGCGGTACATCGGCACATTGCAGCCTTCGCTGATGTGGCGCACATCGATGCCGGCGTGCATCAGGTCGGTTTCGAAGGTGAAACTGCAGCCGATCAGAAAGCTGACCAGATCAGTGTGCTGCGCCCAGATGTGGCTCACATCACTCAGCTCTTCGGCCAGTTGCCCATCGCGCCAGACCCGGTACAGCGGCAGGTCGGTGCGCAGATCAGCCTGTTCGGCCAACAGCGTGGTGTGGCTGCCGGGCTCGGTCACATCCAGCACCGGGCAGGCTTGCGGGTTGCGCTGCGCGAACAGCAGAAAGTCATACGCCCATTCACGCGGCAGCGTGATCATGTTGCACTGGGTCAGACCGGGCGCTTCGCCGGCGGTCGGCGCGACGAATCCCTGGCGATAACGGGCACGGGCGGCGCTGGCTGCCTCGCGGGCGAGTTGCAGTGAATTCATGATCAACCTCGATTGAATGCGCGGACAGTGACGCCTGCATCGTGCAAACGGTTTTTCAGGATGCGGGCGATGTTCACCGCGCCCGGGCTGTCGCCATGCACGCAGATCGAATCGGCCTGCAGGCTGATTTCGCGGCCGTCTTCAGCCTCAATGATGCCTTCGCGCACCAGGCGCAGCATGCGTTCGGCGATCAGTTCGGCGTCGTGCAGCACGGCACCGGGCCGCGAGCGCGAGACCAGCGTGCCTTCAGCGGTATAGGCGCGGTCGGCGAACGCTTCGGCGACGCAGGAAAGCCCGGCGTCGCGTGCCCAGTCGAGCAGCGGGGAATTAGCCAGGCACACCAGCTTCAACGCGGGGTCAATACGCAGCAGCGCCTGAATGACTGCCGCGGCCTGACGCTGATCACCGGCAATGGTGTTGTACAGCGCGCCGTGAGGCTTGACGTAGCTCACGCGGGTCCCGGCGCTGCGGGCCAGGCCCTGAAGCGCGCCGATCTGATAAATGACGTCGGCGGTCAGTTGGTCGCTCGGGATGTCCATGTTGCGGCGGCCAAACCCTACCAGGTCCGGGTAGGCCACATGCGCGCCGATGGCAACGCCCCGGGCCGCAGCGGCCTCAAGGGTGCGCAGGATTCCGGCCGGGTCACCGGCATGGAAGCCGCAGGCCACATTGGCGCTGCTGACCACATCGAGAATCGCCTCGTCGTCGCCCATGCTCCAGGCGCCGAAGCTTTCACCGAGATCACTGTTGAGGTCTATTGCAGGCATTTTTATTCTCCGAAATCAGGCTGCATTGATGAAGGCAAAGATGGCTCCCGCCGATTTGAACGCCATGTACCACGACAGCAGACAGGTCAGCACGCCCAGCACCAATAGCCAGCGCGGGTAGTGGTAGCCGTCCATCATGTCGGACCGGCGCCAGCCGACGTACATGAAAATGCTCAGGCCCAGTGGCAGGATCAAACCGTTGAAGCCCCCGGCAAAGACCAGCAGCGCGGCCGGTGGTTTGCCCCACATGACGTATACGACCACGGTGATCAGGATAAAGCCGACAGTTGCCAGGTTGCGCACGCGCTCGGTGATGCGTTTGGAAAATACCGTGATGAACGACATCGAAGTATAGGACGCGCCGATCACGCTGCTGATGCCGGCCGCCCAGAGCACCAGGCCGAACATGATCAGGCCGAAGTTGCCAGCGGCAGCGGTGAACGCCTGGGCCGCAGGGTTTGCGCCCTGGCCGGATACATCGATGACGACGCCGCTGGCGACCACGCCGAGGATCGCCAGAAACAGTATGTAACGGACAACCCCGGTGACCAGAATACCGGTCAGCGCCGCCTTGGACACGACATCGATGTTCTCGACCCCGACGGTGCCGCGATCCAGCAAGCGGTGAGCACCGGCGTAAGTGATATAGCCACCGACCGTGCCGCCGACAATGGTGGTGATGGCCGCGAAATCGACCATGTCCGGCAGGATCGTCTGGCGCAGGGCCTCGCCCAGCGGCGGATGCGAGGCAAAGGCGGCGAAGAGGATCAGGCAGACCTTCAGAGTGCCCAGCACCATCATGATGCGGTCCATGGCAATGCCGGCGCGGTGCGATGAGAAAATCGCGATGGCGATCAGCGCGCTCAAGGCGCCCCCCCATTTGGGGTCAAGACCGGTCAACGCATTCAAGCCCAGGCCCGCACCGGCGATGTTGCCCAGACTGAACACCAGGCCGCCGAAGATGACCAGTACGGCGAGCAGATAACCGCTGCCCGGGATCGCTGCGTTGGCCAGATCGGCCGCGCGCATTCTGGTCAGCGTCACGATGCGCCAGACATTCAACTGCACCACGAAGTCGATCAGGATCGAGGCCAGAATGCCGAAGGCGAACGCCGCTCCCAGAGTCGCGGTGAACGTGGCTGTCTGGGTCAGAAAACCAGGACCGATGGCAGACGTCGCCATCATGAAGATCGCAGCGATCAAAGAGGCGCGGCGCGCCTTGGTGAACTCATTGGCAGTCTGTGTCACGGCGGCATTCCTGAGATGAGGGGTATTCTGCCAGAGCAATGACCATGCCAAAGGTCATTCAAACGCGCCAAGTTGTAGATCCATAAAGATAATATTGTTGAACAATGTAGGTGATATGAATCAACCATGTGCACCATGTTGTTACGCGAGGACTCAGATGTGCTACCTGATGAAGCATATTCTGACCTTCGTCCTTGCCAGCCAATGAGCTGTCGTGGAATATCGACCTGGCTTTTCTTTCTCTGGACCCTTTATGAACGACGCTGCTTCTGCCCTCCCTCGTACCCTCGGAGAATCGATCACCACTGAGCTTCGCAGAATGCTGGTCGAGGGCGAGCTGGTACCCGGTCAGCGCCTCTCGGAAGCCGCGCTGGCCGAGAGTCTGGATATTTCCCGTAACACCCTCAGAGAAGCCTTCAGAGTGCTGACCCGCGAAGGACTGCTGACCCACGAACCCAATCGAGGGGTCACCGTGGCCAAGCCTGATATGGCTTCAATCATCGATATCTACCGAATTCGGCGCTTCATCGAATGCGGGGCGATTGCCCAGGCTTATCCACAGCATCCCGGTGTGCTGCACATGCGCAATGCGGTCGAGGCCGGCGTGCAGGCGCGTGAGGCCAAGGACTGGATTGCCGTGGGCACCGCCAACATGATGTTTCACAAGGCCATCGTCGAGCTGTCCGACAGCCCGCGACTGGCGGCGTTTTATGCGCAGATATCAGCAGAGTTGCGCCTGGCCTTCGGGCTGCTCAACGACCCGGAGCTGCTGCATTCGCCCTATCTGGACATGAATGCAGCGGTACTCGGGCGCCTTGACGCAGGCAAGACCGATGAGGCGACGCGCATGCTCGAGGATTATCTGGTGCAATCGGAACGAACGATTCTGGCCGCCTTCGAGCGAAGCCGGAACCGGTAGTCCGGGCGCAGGCCCGATCACCAGAACTACCACCCAGGGACCCGGTCTACGTGTTCTGACCGTTGCAACACGCCCGACGAGCCAGGCAGGCCGCCGCTTCGTTGAAAGCCTGAAATTCCCCTCTGGAGGCGATACGCTTTGAAAGCACTCGACGAACTCACTTTCGACAACCGCTTTGCCCGCCTGGGCGATGCGTTCTCCACTTCCGTGCTGCCTGAACCCATCGATGCGCCGCAGCTTGTGGTTGCCAGCCAGTCAGCGCTGGCACTGCTGGACCTGGCGCCTGAACAGGCCGATCTGCCGCTGTTCGCGGAAATCTTCAGCGGCCACAAGCTGTGGTCCGAGGCAGAGCCGCGGGCAATGGTGTATTCCGGGCATCAGTTTGGCTCCTACAACCCGCGCCTGGGCGACGGTCGCGGGCTGTTGCTAGGCGAGGTGTACAGCGACGCTGGCGAGCACTGGGACCTGCACCTCAAGGGCGCAGGCCGCACACCGTATTCACGGATGGGTGACGGGCGCGCCGTACTGCGCTCGTCGATCCGCGAGTTTCTGGCCTCCGAAGCCCTGCACGCGCTGGGCATCCCCAGCAGCCGCGCGGGGTGTGTGGTCAGCTCCAGCACGCCGGTGTGGCGCGAAACCCAGGAACATGCAGCCATGGTGCTGCGTCTGGCGCAGAGCCATGTGCGCTTCGGCAGTCTGGAATACTTTTTCTACACCAAACAGCCAGAGCAGTTGAAGACCCTCGCCGAGCATGTGCTGACGATGCATTACCCGCACTGCCAGGAGCAGCCTGAGCCGTATCTGGCGATGTTCCGGGAAATCGTCGAGCGCAACGCCGAGCTGATTGCCAAGTGGCAGGCCTACGGCTTCTGTCATGGCGTGATGAACACCGACAACATGTCGATTCTGGGCATTACCTTCGATTTCGGACCGTTCGCGTTTCTGGACGATTTCGATGAGCACTTCATCTGCAACCATTCCGATCACGAAGGTCGCTACTCCTTCAGCAATCAGGTGCCTATCGCGCAATGGAACCTCAGCGCGCTGGCACAGGCGCTGACCCCGTTCATCAGCGTGGAAGCGTTGCGCGAGGCCATCAGTTTGTTCCTGCCGCTGTATCAGGCGCACTACCTGGACCTGATGCGCCGCCGACTGGGCCTGACCGTTGCCCAGGAGCAGGACGAACAACTGGTCAGTCAGTTGCTGAAGCTGATGCAGAACAGTGGCGTGGATTACACCCTGTTCTTCCGCCGCCTGGGTGACCAGCCAGCCGCCGGGGCGTTGCGCACGTTGCGTGACGACTTTGTCGATATCAAGGGCTTCGATGCCTGGGCAGAAGCGTATCAGACGCGTATTGCCGTCGAGGACAACGGCACCGAGCAGGAGCGTCAAACCCGCATGCATGCGGTCAATCCGCTGTACATCCTGCGCAACTACCTGGCGCAGAACGCCATCGCCGCAGCGGAAAAAGGCGACTACGAAGAAGTCCGCCGCCTGCATCAGGTGCTCTGCACACCCTTCACCGAACAGCCCGGCATGCAAGGCTACGCCCAACGCCCGCCGGACTGGGGCAAGCACCTGGAAATCAGCTGTTCGTCGTGAGGCGTTTGTCCTCTATCGTGCCCATGCTGGAGCGTGAGGAACGACCATCCTGTAACTATCGAGCGGCGCTCCGCGTCGCATGCCGTTCTGGACGCTCCGCGTCCTATCCGGAATGTGCGGTGCGGCACAGATCTGTGACGCGGAGCGTCACGCACGGCATTCCCACGCTGGAGCGTGCGGAACGATCATCACACTATCGTGCGGCGCTCCGCGTCGCATGCCGTTCTGGACGCTCCGCGTCCTATCCGGAATGTGCGGTGCGGCACAGATCTGTGACGCGGAGCGTCACGCACGGCATTCCCACGCTGGAGCGTGCGGAACGATCATCACACTATCGTGCGGCGCTCCGCGTCGCATGCCGTTCTGGACGCTCCGCGTCCTCTTTACCTATGACAGCCCTGCATCCACCAGCCATTGCTCCAGGCCTTCGAGGTCGGGAATGCGGGCTACGGTTTCGCCGATCTGTACGGCGGCCAGCTCCAGTTCGGCCAGCGGAACGTCGACGTAGCTCAACTGGCTGTCGACCTTGCACGAGCGCGGGATGCCCTGGGTCAGCAGGGCGATGAACCTGACATCGTTGCGTCCGCCCAGTGCGTTGAGCACCACGATCCGGGCTCGACCGCCGACACGGGTGCGGCCTCCGCAGGCGGCTTCGAAGCTGAGCAGTGGCAAGGTCAGTTCGCGCCAGCTGATCGGTCCCAGGTACCACTCAGGGGCGCCCGGCTCTGCGCTGCAATCCTGGTAATCGATCAACTCGGCGACCGCGACGTTAGGCAGCAGCAGATGCCGGTCACTCAACGGCAGCAGCAGGCCGGTCAGACTGGTCAGCCGGCTGGTCTGGAACGTGCCTTCAGACATGCGCCTGGCTCCAGTAAGCGATGCTCTCCAGCAACACGGTTTCCTGATAGGGCTTGCTCAGGTACTCGTTGACGCCCACCGCCATCGCCCGATCGCGATGCTTCTGGCCCGAGCGAGAGGTGATCATGATGATAGGCAGTTCCTTGAGCTGTTCGTCCTGGCGGATCTGGCTGGCCACTTCAAAGCCGTCCATACGCGGCATTTCGATATCGAGCAGCATGATGTCAGGCGTGTGCTCCTGCAACAGGGTCATGGCATCGACACCGTCCTTGGCAGTCAGTACGTGCATGCCGTGGCGCTCCAGCAAGCGGCTGGTGACTTTGCGCACCGTCACCGAATCGTCCACCACCATCACCAGCAACGGTCTGGCGTGCTCGGCTTCGTGGTAGGCAGGTGCCAACCCTCTGAAAGGCAAGCCCTGCAAGGTACGGATCTGCGCCATCAGATCGAGAATCAGCACCACGCGGCCGTCACCCAGAATGGTCGCACCGGAAATGCCCTGCACCCTTGAGAACTGCGTACCAAGGCTCTTGACCACGATCTCGCGCGAGCCTGCCAGCGCATCGACCTGCACCGCCACCCACTGATCCTGCAGATGCACCAGCAACACCGGCAGCGGCTGCAATTGCCCGGCCAGTCTGGGCGGGCTGCTGCCCAGCAACTCGCCCAGATAGCGCAACTCGTAACTGCGTCCGCCATATTGATAGCGCGGCGGGGTGGTCTGGTAATAGCCGTCCAGCTCATTGGCCATGACACGCACGATGCCATCGACTGTATTGAGCGGTACCGCATACTGTTCTTCGCCGCACGTCACCATCAACGCCCGGTTGACCGACACCGAAATCGGCAGCCGGATACGGAAGCGCGTGCCCTTGCCCGGCACCGAGTCGATGACCATGGAACCGCCCAGTTGCTTGACCTCGGCGTGCACCACATCCATGCCCACACCACGGCCGGAAATCTGGGTGATGATCTCGCTGGTGGAAAACCCCGCCTGCAGAATGAACGGCAACACTTCATGGTCGGACAGATCGGCATCCGGGTGGATCATGCCGCGCTTGATGGCCTTGCGACGTACTGCAGCGAGGTCAACGCCAGAGCCATCATCGCTCAGTTCGATGACCATATCGCCGCCTTCGTACATCAGTTCCAGACTGATATGGCCCTGCTCCGGCTTGCCGGCGGCGATGCGTTTTTCGGTGCTTTCAAGCCCGTGATCGACGGCGTTGCGCAGCATGTGCTCAAGAGGCGCGACCATTCGCTCCAGCACGTTGCGGTCCATTTCACCGTCGGCATTGCCCACTTCGAAATGGACTTTCTTGTGCAGTTCCGACGCCACTTGGCGCACCACACGACGCAGGCGTGGCACCAATCGCTCGAACGGCACCATGCGCGTACGCATCAGGCCTTCCTGGAGCTGGGTGTTGACCCTGGCCTGTTGCGACAGCAGCGTTTCTGCGTCGCGGGCGCGCGCACCGAGGGTTTCCTTGAGGTCCATCAGGTCGGACGCCGATTCGAACAAAGCGCGCGACAGTTGCTGTAACTGCGAATGACGGTCCATTTCCAGCGGGTCGAACTCTTCGTAACCCAGCCGCTCGGCCTGGACCTGCTCCCGGCTAAGGATGCGCCCCTGGGTTTCCATATCGAGACGACGCAATTGGTCGCGCATCCGCTCGATGGTGGTTTCCATCTCGACCAGAGCGATCTGAGAATCAATGATCTGCTGTTCGATGCGTCCACGGAAGATGGATGTTTCGCCGGCCAGGTTGACCAGGTCTTCCAGTTGCTCGGCAGGCACCTTGACCATTTCCGGGCCGCTGCGCTCGGCCTCCCCTTCGGCGACCGGGGCCACGGCGACGACTGACTCCGGACTGACTTCCGGGTCCTGCGCAGCCAGCGGTGCGCCCACCGGCTCATCGGTGGCCAGCCTGCGAATGCTCTCAATCAGCAAGGTGGCATCAGGCAACGGTTTTTCATTGCGCACGGCATCGAGCATGTCGGCCAGCACATCCTGACCGCTCTGCAACAGGCCGATCATCAACGGCGCGGGCTGCAGACTTCCGGTGGAAAGCCCCTCGTAAAGCGTCTCCAGCTCGTGAGCGAGGTCGCCTATCGGAGCGATTTCCACCATCCGCGCGCCGCCCTTGAGGGTGTGCAGGTCGCGCAGCAGGTTTTCGACTTCCAGCATGTTATGCGGATCGGCCTGCCAGCGGGCCAATGCCGCGCCGGAGCTTTCCATGATGTCGAAACCTTCCTCGAGGAAGACTTCACGCAGCTCGGTGTCATGTTCGGGAAGATCTTCATTGGCCAGCGGCGAGGCCTGCACCTCGGGCCCGGTGCTCTCGAGCGTGCGGCAGCTGCGCAGTGCTTCGATCAAGGCCGAAGGGTCGCTGAGCGCTTCCTGCCGATACAGTTGCTCGAGCAGAATCGCCAGATGGTCGTGGCTCTCGTGCAGCAGCTCGGCCAGCGTCGGCGAATGGTTGAAGCGCCGGTCGATCAAGCCTTCGTAGAGGTTTTCCAGTTCGTGGGCCAGATCGCCCACCTCGCCCACCTCAGCCATCCGCGCACCGCCCTTGAGGGTGTGCAGGTCACGCTGCAACGAGGCCAGCGGCGCAGGGTTTTCTGGGTCGGCCAGCCAGCGCTGCAACGCTTGACCGGCACTGTCGAGGATATCGACGGCTTCCTCCAGAAATATCTCGACGATTTCGTCGTCCGGACCGGCAACGTCAGTGTCAGTGTGCCCGGCCTCGTTGGCCAGTTGCTCGGTGGCGGCGTTGAGCTCGGTAACGCTCAACGTGCGATGGCCGTCGCTCTTGACCAGCCCGGTCGCCGACGGGTCAAGCGCCTGATCCAGCAACTGGTTCAAGGCACGCACGCATTCGGGACGCGGCTCGACATCCTGGCCGGCAGCCACCTGATCAAGCATGTTGATCAGCGCTTCGTGAGCATTTTCTGCCACATCGAAAAACCGTTCGCTGACCGCCAGACTGCTTTCTTCGACCGCCCCGTAGAGGTCGAGCAAGGCTTCGCACAGTTCATCGACCTGCGGCAGGTCGGCCAGATGCGCGCCGTGACCGAGGGTGGTCAGCTCATCGAGCAGCGCGCTCAGTTCCTGACGTTCGCCGGGGTGCTGCCGCCAGCGCCGCAGGAGGTTTTCCGCATCCAGCACGATGTCCATGCCTTCAGCCAGAAAACTGGCGAGCAGCGTGGGGTTGCGCTTGATCCGCAGGCCGCTGTCCGACTCGCGCAGCACCACGGTGAGGCGCTCGTTGAGCATCGCCAGGGCGGCCTCGATCAGCGGCGCGGCACCCGGAATATCGGCCAGCGGCGTGCTGTCGAGTTGCTCGAGGCCCTTGTGCAGCAACGGCTCGGCGCGGCGCAGCAGGACGAGTTCCGGTGAGCCGATATCGATGAGGTTGGCCTTGTATTCACGCACCAGTTGATCGAGCGGGCTGGCCAGTTCGGCAATCGGCAGCACCCCGGCCATGTGCGCGCTGCCCTTGAGCGTATGCAGCGCACGCAGCACCGCGTCGCTGATCGCCGGCGACGCTGATTGTTCGGCGTTGTCGAGGAAGCGACCGAGGGTGTTCAGATGGCCGAGCGCTTCCTGACGGAAAATCTCCAGCAACTGTGGATCGAGCGCTTCGGCGGCAACAGGCTCGCCTGCCTCATGATCATCCGCGACCGGCAGCGTCGGCAGCTCCAGCCCATTGGCCAACGCATGGGCACGGGCCGCCAACAGGTCGACATCGTTACGCTGGCACTGTGCATCTTCGGCAAAGTCGCGGATGACCGACGGCAGCAGCGCCTGCACTTCGCTCATCAATTGCTGCACTTCGAGGCCCGGCAGTACGTCGCCTTCCAGCACCCGGTTGAGCAGGTTTTCCACCGCCCAGGCCAGTTCGCTGAGGATCAGTGCACGCACCATCCGGCCGCTGCCCTTGAGCGTATGAAACGCACGGCGTACCTCGGTCAGCGCCGTGCTGTCCCAATGGCCGTCGCTGCCAAGCGAGGTGAACCAGCGCGGCAGGTACTCGCGCAGCGCGTCGAGCACCTCGTCAGCCTCTTCGAGAAACACATCGCGCAACTCGTCGTCCACCGCCTCTTCTCCGGCCGCGGGCGGCAACAGGCTGGTGGGTACGTTACGGGCGGGAGGGTTGACGGCCGAGACCGGGCTGGCGAGGACCTGGGCAATGGTCTGCGTGGGGCTGACCAGCGCCTTGCGGTCATCCAGCTCCAGCAACTCGTCCTGAGTGATGATCTCTTCGAGCAACGGTACTTCGAGAGTGTCCGCAGCGGGCGTATAGCCCAGCCGTGCCAGGCTTTGCTGGGCCATGTCGAGCACCTGGTCGCCCGGCGCCTGATGGTCTTCGAGCATGCGCTCCAGGTAATACTCGATGCCGGTGATGGTGTCGGCCAGGCAATCGAGCTGAACCCAGGTGGGACGGGTTTCGTCCACCAGCAGGTGTTCCTGAATGTATTCGTTACAAGCGGCCAACAGGCTGGCAGCACGGGCCAGCGGGATCATCGCCAGCGCACCCCGTACCTGCACGATCAGCGCGCACAGCGGATCGAGCCGCTGCCGGTCCCACTCGCCGTCGATGTAATCGAGGATCACGTCCTTGGCCTGCTGCAACACCGTGCGGGCTTCGCGAATCACCAGTTGATGAATCTGCGTCAGGTCGGTAGTCGGCAGGCGGCTTTCCTCGCGGCTGACCTGCTCGTGACTGCCGGCCATGCCGGCAAGGGTCGATTCGACGTAGAGCAAGGCACCCGCGACATCCATCAGCGCAGCGTCGCTGGGCTCGCGCTGCCCCTGCGCCAGACCGAGCACCACAGACAACTGATCGATGATCACCTTGCGCGGCTGGCCGAAACCCAGCACCGCCAGGGTATCGGCAATCTGCCGCAACGGCGGCAGCAACGCGTTGAGCTCGCTGACATGCTGACGGTCGCCGCGCACGAACACGTCGAGCCGCTCCTTGACCCTGACCAGCCCTTCACACAAGGCCACGATCACCGAACGCATGGCGTCACGGTCCGGACCGGCCATGCGGGCGCGCTCTTCATTGACCACATCGTTGCCGGGCAAGGCATCGGCCAGCGCGTACTGGTCCTTGAGGTCGAGCATCTTCGGCGCCAGGCTGTCGGACTTGGCGATATAGAACAGCAGGCTTTTCAACAGCTCTTCGGGGGCGGGCTGGTTGATGCCGGTGACGCCCTGCTCGGCCAGACGCTTGAGTTCCTTGTCGGCGTCCTTCAGCAGACTGCGCAGCGCCGGGCTGTTGGTGAAGTTGCCGTTGAGCATGGTTTCGACCAGTGCCGAGGCGATCCGCCAGAGCGCACCGAGCGGCGCGTCTTCGCACAACTGTTCAAGCCGGGCAAACACCTTGGCCATGTAGCCGAGCTGGGTCTGCACACCCTGCTCACGCATCAGGCCGGCCAGCGCCGCCTGCAGGGTCTGGCGCAACTTGCGCAGCAGGTTGGGCAATTCCGGGGTATTGCGCCGCGCCAGCTCCTCGTCATCAAGCGGCGGCACGACGACCAGTTGCGGGGCGAACAGGCTGGTTTCCGAGAGCAGACTTTCGCCCCGCGCACTGCGCAGGTCATTGAGCAATGGCAAGACCACCAGCGGCAGGTCGCGGCGCGCGGAATGAATGCGCTCCAGGTAAACCGGCAACTGGCTCATGGCCTGGATCAACAGTTGCTCGGACTCGATCGGATGGCTGACGCGGTTCTGCTGGACCGCCAGCGCCAGTTGCTCGATTTCCTCGGCCAGCAACGCGGCGCCGTAGAACTCGATCATCTGCAGGCTGCCGTGAACCTGATGCACCAGGTTCAGGCACTCGGCCATCGCTGCAGCGTTGGTCGGGTCTTCGATGAACGGGTCCAGCGCCTGTCGGGCCTGGCGCAGCGTTTCGGCGATCTCGCCCTTCAGCCACTCAAGAGCTACGTAATCGTGACGATCAGCCATGACGAGTACCGTCCGTTACCCAATCAAGGTTGTTCATGTGCGGTACATCATCCGGCTTTCTTCGATGACGGCAGGGCAAAGCCCGATACCGAGCGCCGCATTTCGCTGGCCATTTTCGCCAGGTTGCCGATGCTTTCGGCGGTGGCCGATGTGCCCGAGGTGGTCTGCGAAGTGGTCTGCTGAATGACGGTCATGATCTGCGAAATCTGCCCGGCAGACTCGGCCTGTTGGTGGGCGGCATCGGTGATACTTTCGATCAGCTCGGCCAGCACTCTGGACACCCCTTCGATTTCGCCCAGCGCCACCCCGGCGTCCTGCGCCAGCCGGGCACCGCGCACCACTTCGCTGGTGGTCTGCTCCATGGAGATAACCGCCTCGTTGGTGTCGTTCTGGATGGCCCGGACCAGCGTTTCGATCTGCTTGGTCGCAGACGACGAACGCTCGGCCAGCCGTTGTACTTCGTCGGCTACCACGGCAAACCCTCGTCCGGCATCGCCGGCCATCGACGCCTGAATGGCGGCGTTGAGGGCCAGAATATTGGTCTGGTCGGCAATGTCGTCGATCAGGCTGACGATGTCGCCAATCTCCTGTGACGACTCGCCCAGACGCTTGATGCGCTTGGAGGTGTCCTGAATCTGCTCGCGAATGTTGTCCATGCCATGAATGGTGTTTTGCACCACCTCGTTGCCTTTATTGGCTATCGTCACGGAGCGCTCCGCCACGGCCGAGGACTCCGAGGCATTGGTCGAAACCTGATCGATGGACGCCGCCATGTCGTTGATCGCTGTCGACGCCGCACTGATCTGCAACGCCTGGTGCTCTGAAGCAGCCGACAATTGCATGGCCGTCGCCTGGGTTTCGGTCACCGCAGCCGCCACCTGCTCGGCAGTCAGGTTGATGGTCACCACCAGCTCGCGCAACTGGTCGATGGAGTAATTGATGGAGTCGGCAATCGCCCCGGTGAAGTCCTCGGTCACCGAGGCCGTGACCGTCAGGTCGCCATCGGCGAGGTTCTCGATCTCGTCCAGCAGACGCATGATCGCCGTCTGGTTGCGTTCGCTCTTCTGCGCAGTTTCGCGCAACTGGCGATTGGTCTCGCGCACCATGACCAGACCGATGAGGATGATCGACGCCAGCGCCAGCAAGCCCAGCACATAGCCGCCGACGGTGTTCATGGTGCGGCGCTTGGCAAGGTTTTCCAGGCTGTTGGCGAGTACCGAGGTTTCATCCAGCAGGGTCTGTGAGGTGTTGAAGATGTTGCCCGAGGCCTCGCGCACCTGATACAGCTCGGGCGAGGTTTCGAGAATCTCGTCCACCGAGCCGGAGACGAATTCGAACAGCTCGGCGATCTCTGCCAGCCGCGCGCGCGCATCGCGGTCCTCGACCTGGGATATGCGCAGCGTGGCGTTGCCCTCCAGCATGCCGTTGAGCACACGACCAAACTGGCTGGCATCGCGACCAAAGGCGTCGGCGGCCTGCACAGCCGTTTCATCACCGGCCAGCACGGTGTTGACCGAGCCGAGAATTCGTTCTGCGAGCAGCGCCTGGCGTTGCGCAACCACCACCTGTGCGGCGGGCGCACGGCTTTGCAGCAGGCTCTCGACGACTTTCTCGTATTCGGCCTGCAATTGCGGAATGGTTTCGGCCAGCGTTGCCGCCACCTGATGCAGCGACAGAACGGTCTGTTCGCTGGCCAGAATCACGTCGGTGCTCTTGCGCAGCCCTTCCCAGTCACGTTGCACGGTGCGCAATTCGTCGCGTATCAGGTCGGGGGCCGCAGGCAAGCCGGTGGCCGGGTCGCCCTTTCTCAGATAGCCCCAGCGCACGTCGAAATCATTGCGCGCATCGGCCAGCAACTTGAACGCCTGGGTTTTGCCGGCAGCCGCTTCGGTGGCGTTTTTCGCGATGCGTTGCGACAGGACGCGCAGCTCACCGGCATGCCCGATGTACTGTTTGTCGTAGTTGGACTGAGTGTTGAGGTAAGCGAAGTTGGCGAACAGCAACATGATGAAAACGATAAGCGCCACGAACAGCAGAATAATCTGCGTCCGGCTTCTTGCGCCTTCCCTTGACCGGTCTGTACTACTCATTAATCAGGCCCCCGCCTGGATCAATTGTGAAACACACCAGGCCCGACATGCTAGGAAGCCAGGTCCATGAACTCCGCAGACTGCACCAGCGCCCACGGGCTGAAGATCTGCCACGCCTGTTCGCGGATAAACTGCCCGCGCAGGAACGGCACCATACGCTGATCCATGTCCTGCGGGGTCTGGGGTATGAGGCTCAACTGACTGAAACGTTGCATGCCGAACACTTCATCGACCAGCAGACCGGCAAATACATCATGGTGCTCGACCACCAGCACGCGTCGCTGTTTGCGCACCGGCACCAGTTCGTGGCCGAAAAACCCGCACAGATCCATGAGTGGCAACAAGCGACCGCGCAGGTTGGCGATACCGGCCACCCAGAACTTCACACCGGGCATTACCGCATGATGGGGTTCGTGAAGGATTTCGGCGATCTCGCCGATCGGCGCTACAAACCGTTGCTCGCCCATGCGAAAGCCGATACCGACCCAGTCCTGCTGATGGGCTTCCTGCAGCGGCAGGCCCGCCGCCAGCGAACGACAGCGTCGATCCATATCCAGAAGCAGTTCAAAAGCGGTGCGCGGCTCGGCCATGGCGATTCCGGCAATCAGCCGGCCAACACCGCATTCAGGGTTTTCATCAGGGTTTCTTCGTCCACCGGCTTGGTCAGGTAATCGCGTGCGCCCTGACGTTTGCCCCAGACCTTGTCGGTCTCCTGATCCTTGGTGGTAATCATGATCACCGGGATCATGCTGGTGTCGGCATCCTTGGTCAGCTGACGCGTGGCCTGAAAGCCGTTGAGCCCCGGCATGACGATGTCCATCAGCACGGCATCGGGCTTTTCCTGACGGGCCAGGGCCACGCCATCAGCGCCGTTTTCGGCCTTGAGCACTTCATGACCGTGCTTTTCCAGCATGCCGGTGAGTTTGTACATTTCAGTCGGCGAGTCATCGACGATCAATATTCGAGCCATGGGTGTTCCCCGTCAGATTACGAGCGCGCTACATCAGGCGCGGGCGTCATGGTATGTGTTGTTCTGCTGCAACGAAGCCCGGCACATGAGCCTTGATCGCGCTGAGCAGTTCTTCCTTGCTGAAAGGCTTGGTCAAAAACTGATCGGAACCGACAATCCGCCCCTTGGCCTTGTCGAACAGGCCGTCCTTGGAGGACAGCATGATGACCGGCGTCGACTTGAATGCCCGGTTGTTCTTGATCAGCGCGCAGGTCTGATAACCGTCCAGACGCGGCATCATGATATCGACGAATATGATTCGCGGGTGGTTATCGGCAATCTTGGCCAGCGCGTCGAAACCGTCTATCGCAGTGATGACTTCACAGCCTGCGTTCTTGAGCAGTGTTTCGGCGGTGCGGCGGATGGTCTTCGAATCATCGATGACCATGACTTTCAGGGCGGAGGCGTGTTGTTCCATAGCTGCTCTTCCATCGCCGCAGCGAATTTTTGCGCATTCTGCGAGGCACTGGGAGCCTGACGGTATCGCTTCGTTGACCCACTGGGACCGAAGACCGGATGCCGAGCCTTTTTAGCACACTCTCCAGACGCAATCCATAAAGTGCACCTTGGCGCATCGCGGCAGGCCTGCCCCTTGACCGGGAGCAATCGGAGCGCCACCCTGATGCCAATTTTACGGCCGTTGCGGCCCTTACCGATCAGAGGATATTGCCCATGAGCGTTCGCCTAGGGATTGTCATGGACCCCATTGAGCGCATTTCCTATAAAAAGGACAGCTCGCTGGCCATGCTGCTTGCCGCCCAGGAACGCGGCTGGTCACTGTTCTATATGGAACAGAAAGACCTGTATCAGAACGCCGGCCAAGCCCGCGCACGCATGAAGCCGCTCAAGGTGTTTGCCGATCCGGCCAAGTGGTTCGAGTTCGAAGCCGAAGTCGACGCAGGTCTTGACGATCTGGACGTGATCCTGATGCGCAAGGATCCGCCGTTCGACATGGAGTTCGTCTACGCCACCTACCTGCTGGAGCAGGCCGAGCGTGCCGGCGTCCTGGTGGTCAACAAGCCGCAGAGCCTGCGTGACTGCAACGAGAAGCTGTTCGCCACGCTGTTCCCGCAGTGCACACCGCCGACACTGGTCAGTCGCCGCGCGGACATCATCCGTGAATTCGCCGAACAGCACGGCGACGTGATCCTCAAGCCGCTGGACGGCATGGGCGGTGCGTCGATCTTCCGCCATCGTGCGGGCGATCCGAACCTGTCAGTGATCCTCGAAACCCTGACCGCCCACGGCACGCAGCAAATCATGGCGCAGGGCTACCTGCCCGCCATCAAGGACGGCGACAAACGCATTCTGATGGTCGATGGCGAACCGGTCCCGTATTGCCTGGCGCGCATCCCGGCAGCCGGCGAAACGCGTGGCAATCTGGCGGCAGGCGGGCGTGGCGAGGCCCGTCCGTTGAGCGACAAGGACCGCTGGATCGCCGAACAGATCGGCCCGACCCTGCGTGAAAAAGGCCTGCTGTTCGTCGGCCTCGACGTGATCGGTGAGCACCTGACCGAAATCAACGTCACCAGCCCGACCTGCATCCGCGAGATCGACAACGCCTTCGGCACCAACATTGGTGGCCTGCTGATGGACGCGATCGAGAAGAAGCTGCAAGCACGCAAGGGCTGATCAGCCACTGACGCCGCCGGCCACGGTCAACACCGTGCGCCACGGCGTCAGATCGATTCCCTTCGTCCGATCCGCAGCAGAGCGGCGCGGCACATTGCGTTATCATGCGCCACCTGTAACACGACACGGATTTTGACATGCAGGCTGACGAGATGCTGAACCGCCAATGACATCCATGGCCAAAAACGACCTCCCCCTGGAACTCGCCAACGCCGGTGTGCGTCCTGCCGATCGCCTGGGCTTTACCATGATGATCGCGGCGCTGATTCACCTCGCGGTGATCCTTGGCGTGGGGTTCACCTATGTAAAGCCGGAGCAGATCTCGCAGACGCTGGAAATCACCCTGGCCACCTTCAAAAGCGAAGAAAAGCCCAAGCAGGCTGACTTTCTGGCGCAAGACGATCAGCAGGGCAGCGGCACCCTGGACAAGGCCGAAACGCTCAAGACCACTGAACTGGCGCCCTATCAAGACACCAAGGTCAACAAGGTCACGCCGCCCCCGGCCAGCAAGCCGGTGGTCAAACAGGAAGCGCCGAAGACCGCCGTCGCGACTACCGCGCCCAGCCAGCAGAAAACCGTTGCCAAACGCGATGAGGTCAAGCCCGAGCCCGCCACCAAGGCTGCACCGACCTTCGACAGCTCGGAACTGAGCAACGAAATCGCCAGCCTGGAAGCCGAACTGTCGACCGAACAGCAGCTTTACGCCAAGCGCCCGAAGATCCACCGTCTCAATGCGGCGTCGACCATGCGCGACAAAGGCGCCTGGTACAAGGATGACTGGCGCAAGAAGGTCGAGCGGGTCGGAAACCTGAACTATCCTGAGGAAGCACGACGCAAGCAGATCTACGGTAATTTGCGACTTCTTGTGTCAATCAATCGGGACGGCTCGTTGTATGAAGTGCTGGTGCTTGAATCTTCAGGGCAGCCTTTGCTGGATCAGGCCGCACAACGAATCGTGCGTCTGGCGGCGCCTTTTGCGCCGTTCACCGGCGATCTGGCGGATATTGATCGACTGGAGATCATCCGCACCTGGAAATTTGCACGCGGAGACAAGCTGTCAAGCAACTGAACTTTTTGCCCGCTGACGCTCGACACCCACACGTGTCAGTTGTCAGCCGCGCAAGGCAACGCCAAACTAGGGCTCATGAAAAAAGTCTCTCCGAGTTATCTCAAGCATCAGTTCCTCATCGCCATGCCTCACATGCACGATGAGAACTTTGCTCAGACCTTGACCTACATTGTCGAGCACAACGCCAATGGCGCCATGGGGCTGGTGATCAACCGCCCGCAAAGCCTGACCCTGGCCGATGTACTCGAACAACTGCGACCGGAGCTTCCGGCACCGAGACACTGCCAGGACATCGTCATTCATACCGGCGGGCCGGTGCAGACCGATCGCGGCTTTGTCCTGCATCCCAGCGGCCAGACCTTTCAGGCGACGGTCAATCTTCCGGGCGGAATTTCCTTGTCGACTTCTCAGGATGTGCTGTTCTCCATCGCCGATGGCTACGGACCTGATCAAAATGTGATCACCCTGGGTTATGCGGGATGGGATGCCGGTCAACTGGATGCTGAAATGGCCGACAATGCCTGGCTGACCTGTTCGTTCGACCCGGCCATCCTGTTCGATGTGGACAGCGAGCAGCGTCTGGACGCCGCCGCCAGACGTCTGGGCATCAATCTCAACCTGATCTCGACCCAGGCAGGGCACGCTTGATG
>NZ_LKGW01000118.1:0-54161 GCF_001467335.1 Pseudomonas sp. ICMP 10191 | reverse complement strand
AGCGCGTGGTGCTGAGCCAGGTCGGGCTGTTTGCCGATGGCGTGGCGGTCGCGCAGATCGGCCATCACACCTTCGAAGTGTGCCGCCATTATGTCGATGATGTGATCACCGTCAGCACCGACGAGATCTGCGCGGCGATCAAGGACATCTACGACGAAGGCGCGCTGGGCGTGGCCGGGATCAAGAAATATGTCGAGCAGCGCGGCGTCAGCGGCCAGACGCTGGTGGCGATTGATTCAGGGGCCAACGTCAACTTCGACCGCTTGCGTCACGTGGCCGAGCGCGCCGAACTGGGCGAAGGCCGCGAGGCGATCATTGCGGTGACCATCCCCNATCTTCGTCGGCGTGCAGACCCATCCCGAGAACGACCCACGCAGCGCCCTGATCGCCAGCCTGACCGGCCAGGGCTTCCCGGTGCTGGACCTGACCGACAACGAACTGGCCAAACTGCATATTCGCCACATGGTTGGCGGGCATGCCGAGCGGGTCAATGATGAAGTGGTGCTGCGCTTCGAGTTCCCGGAGCGACCGGGCGCGCTGTTCAACTTCCTCAACCGTCTGGGCGGCCGCTGGACCATCTCCATGTTCCACTACCGCAACCACGGCGCTGCTGACGGCCGACTGGTGGTGCCGGAGGATGAGCGGCATCTGGTCGGTGCTGCGCTGGATGAGATTGGTTACCCGTATTGGGATGAAAGCGAGAACCCAGCGTACCGGTTGTTTCTGGGCTGAGGCCGGGATATCTCGCGTTCCTCACGCTCCGCGTCACAAGAGGACGCAGAGCGTCCAGACCGGCATACCCACGCGGAGCATGGGCACGATGGGGATCTGACTGACAACTATCGTTCCTCACGCTCCAGCGTGGGAATGCAGTTCACGACGCTCTGCGTCGCAAGAGGACGCGGAGCGAGGGCACGATGGGGATCTGACTGACAACTATCGTTCCTCACGCTCCAGCGTGGGAACGCAGTTCACGACGCTCTGCGTCGCAAGAGGACGCAGAGCGTCCAGACCGGCATGCCCACGTGGAGCACGGGCGCGATAGCGCTTAAGGCACGGCTCTTGTGTCCACACTGCTAAACTCACCCAAGCCCGATTCCAGAGGAACACCGCGTCATGGAACCCATCACCACCCTTAACACCCTGCACATCGTCGCCATCGCGTTGTTGCTGATCAGCGCGCTGGTGTTGGCCAGCGGGGTGGTCAAGGTGCGTCTTGAAGGCGACACGACCGTGCAGAATCGCCTGCTCAAGCGGCCATTGCTGTTTTTCTGGGTGTTGATGGCCGTTTGCCTGGCGACGCTGCCGTTCAGTGGCTGGTGGCTGGTGCATTTGAAAGGCCTGTCACTGGGCCAGACCTGGGTGCTGGGCAGCAGCGTGCTTTACACCCTGGGGCTGTGCAGTTGGGTCTGGCTGGTGGCCAGGCTCAACCGCTTGCGTCTTGGTGCCAAAGGTGGCAAGCGCGGCTTCACCTTGGCGCTGACGGTGATCAGCGTTGTGTGCTTCGTGGCAATGGCCGGTCTGACGGGCTTCAAACCGGCCTGAGTATTGCCAGCACTCAGTGGCGCAGGGTAATCACCGGCCAGCCGCGTCGCTCGGCTTCGGCACGCAATTTATCGTCCGGATCGACCGCGACCGGGTTGGCCACCTGCTCCAGCAGAGGCAGGTCGTTCATCGAGTCACTGTAGAAATAGCTGCCCTCGAGGCTGAACGCGTTGTCTTCCAGCCACTGGTTGAGGCGTGTCACCTTGCCTTCACGGAAGCAGGGCACACCCGTGGTACGACCGGTATAGCGTCCATCCACCATTTCGCACTCGGTCGCCAGCAGGGTATCGATGCCCAGCTGCGCCACGATAGGTGCTGTCACAAAGCGGTTGGTGGCGGTGATCACCACCAGCTTGTCGCCAGCCTCTCGGTGTTTGGCGATCAATTCCAGCGCCTTGGGCAGCATCATTGGTTCGATGCAGTCGCGCATGAACTCGCGATGCCACTGCTCAAGCTGCGCCATGTCAGTGTTGCCCAGAATCTCCAGGGTAAAATTCAGGTAGTCGGTCATGTTCAGCGTGCCGGCCAGGTAATCCTGATAGAACTCGTCGTTGCGGGTCTTGTAGGTCGCGGCATCAAGGATCCCGCGCCGGCACAGGTAATCGCCCCAGGCGTGATCGCTGTCGCCGCCCAGAAGGGTGTTGTCGAGGTCGAATAAAGCCAGGCGCATAGGGTTACTCGCTGAAATAGTTGAAAAAAGAGCCCCAGAATACGAGGTTTTCACAAGTCTTCACATAAGGTGATAAGCCTCGTTGCTGGTTTGATCGCCTTTGTGGAACAATGCGGCGACATGCGTTTGCGAGGTTGTTGCCGTGATCGACCCCGATGGTTTCCGTCCTAATGTCGGGATTATTCTGACAAACGATGCTGGTCAGGTCCTATGGGCTCGGCGTATTAACCAGGATGCCTGGCAGTTTCCTCAAGGGGGTATCAACCCGCAGGAGACGCCGGAAGACGCGCTTTATCGCGAATTGAATGAAGAAGTCGGTCTGGAACGACATGATGTGCAAATACTTGCCTGCACTCGGGGCTGGTTGCGCTATCGTCTGCCGCAAAGACTGGTCCGTACCCACAGCCAGCCGCTGTGTATCGGCCAGAAGCAAAAATGGTTTCTCCTGCGCCTGATCTCCAACGAGCAGCGGGTGCGGATGGATTTGACCGGTAAACCGGAGTTCGATGGCTGGCGCTGGGTCAGTTATTGGTATCCGTTAGGCCAGGTGGTGACATTCAAGCGCGAGGTGTATCGACGCGCACTCAAAGAGCTTGCCCCGCGCCTCTTATCGCGCGACTGACACGGAGTTCGACCCCGAGCCATGCTCAATACGCTGCGCAAGATCGTCCAGGAAGTTAACTCCGCCAAGGATCTCAAGGCGGCGTTGGGCATTATTGTGTTGCGCGTCAAGGAGGCCATGGGCAGCCAGGTCTGCTCGGTCTACCTGCTCGATGCCGAGGTCAACCGCTTTGTCCTGATGGCTTCCGAAGGCCTCAACAAGCGCTCCATCGGCAAAGTCAGCATGGCGCCGAATGAAGGCCTGGTCGGCCTGGTCGGTACGCGCGAAGAACCGCTGAATCTCGAAAACGCCGCAGATCACCCTCGTTATCGCTACTTCGCCGAGACCGGTGAGGAACGCTACGCCTCGTTCCTGGGCGCGCCGATCATCCACCACCGGCGCGTGGTTGGCGTGTTGGTCATCCAGCAAAAGGAGCGCCGTCAGTTCGACGAGGGCGAAGAAGCCTTCCTGGTCACCATGAGCGCGCAACTGGCGGGCGTTATCGCGCATGCCGAAGCCACCGGCTCGATCCGCGGTCTGGGTCGTCAGGGCAAGGGTATTCAGGAAGCCAAGTTCGTGGGTGTCGCCGGTTCGCCGGGTGCTGCGGTCGGTGTCGCCGTGGTCATGCTGCCGCCTGCCGATCTGGAAGTGGTCCCCGACAAGACCGTCACTGACATCGCCGCTGAACTGGCGCTGTTCCAGAACGCGCTGGAAGGCGTACGCAATGACATGCGCACCCTGTCAGCCAAACTGGCCACCCAGTTGCGTCCCGAAGAGCGGGCGCTGTTCGATGTCTACCTGATGATGCTCGACGACGCCTCGCTGGGCAGCGAAGTAACCGACGTCATCAAGACCGGTCAATGGGCGCAGGGTGCCTTGCGCTCGGTGGTCAGTGAGCACGTCAAACGTTTCGAGCTGATGGACGATGCCTACCTGCGCGAGCGGGCGTCGGACGTCAAGGACCTGGGCCGCCGTCTGCTGGCTTACCTCCAGGAGGCGCGACAACAGGCGCTGGTCTATCCCGATAACACGATTCTGGTCAGCGAGGAGCTGACCCCGGCCATGCTCGGCGAAGTGCCGGAAGGCAAACTGGTCGGCCTGGTGTCGGTTCAGGGTTCCGGCAACTCCCACGTCGCGATTCTGGCGCGGGCCATGGGCATTCCCACGGTCATGGGCCTTGTGGACTTCCCTTACTCCAAGGTCGATGGCATCGATCTGGTGGTCGACGGCTATCATGGCGAAGTCTTCACCAACCCCAGCGAAATCATGCGCAAGCAGTTCGGCAAGGTGGTGGAGGAGGAGCGTCAGCTCTCCCAGGGGCTGGATGCCCTGCGCGAACTCCCTTGCGTCACTCTCGACGGGCATCGCATGCCGCTGTGGGTCAACACCGGTCTGCTGGCCGACGTGGCGCGTGCGCAACAGCGTGGCGCCGAAGGGGTGGGCCTGTACCGCACCGAAGTACCGTTCATGATCAACCAGCGCTTCCCGAGTGAAAAGGAACAGCTGGCGATCTACCGCGAGCAATTGGCCGCCTTCCATCCACTGCCGGTGACCATGCGCAGCCTGGACATCGGTGGCGACAAGTCGCTGTCCTACTTCCCGATCAAGGAAGACAACCCGTTCCTCGGCTGGCGCGGTATTCGCGTCACCCTCGACCACCCGGAAATTTTCCTGGTCCAGACCCGCGCCATGCTCAAGGCCAGCGAGGGCCTGAATAACCTGCGCATTCTATTGCCGATGATCTCCAGCACCCACGAAGTGGAAGAAGCGCTGCACCTGATCCACCGCGCCTGGGGCGAGGTGCGCGACGAAGGCACCGACGTGCCCATGCCGCCGGTGGGCGTGATGATTGAAGTGCCTGCCGCGGTCTACCAGACCCGCGATCTGGCGCGTCAGGTGGACTTCCTCTCGGTCGGCTCCAACGACCTGACTCAATACCTGCTCGCGGTCGACCGCAACAACCCGCGCGTGGCCGATCTCTATGATTACCTGCACCCGGCAGTGCTTCAGGCGCTGCAAAGCGTGGTGCGTGATGCCCACGCCGAGGGCAAGCCGGTGAGCATCTGCGGCGAAATGGCGGGTGACCCGGCAGCAGCGGTGCTGTTGATGGCGATGGGTTTCGACAGCCTGTCGATGAACGCCACCAACCTGCCGAAAGTGAAGTGGATGCTGCGCCAGATCAACCTCAGCAAGGCCAAGGAACTGCTGGCGCAACTGATGACCAACGATAACCCGCAAGTCATCAGCAGTTCTCTGCAACTGGCGCTGAAAAACCTCGGCCTGTCGCGGATGATCAACCCGAGCTCGGTCAAAGGGCACTAAGCGCTACTAATGCTTTCGTGAGCAAGCTCACTCCCACAAGGGGGACACATGCACCTTTGGGGCGGGCCGGTCGACGTTCACTTGTTCGCGAAGAGGCCGGTACAGACTCCGGGGAATGGGGCGTTTGGGCTACCGCCTTCGTGAGCAAGCTCACTCCCACCGGGGTACACATGCACCTTTGGGGCGGGCCGGTCGACGTTCGCTTGTTCGCGAAGAGGCCGGTACAGACTCCGGGGAATGGGGCGTTTGGGCTACTGCCTTCGTGAGCAAGCTCACTCCCACAGGGGTACACACTGCCCCGTAGGAGCGAACTTGTTCGCGAAGAGGCCGGCATGATCGCCGAAAATGCATTGTCTGAATCACCATCTTCGCGAATACGCCAAGCCTTGCCCGGTTCGCTCCTGCGCCCTGGGGGCAGAAGCCTGTAAGGCACGTATTCAGTGCGCTCCACCTGTCTATAACGCTGTGCGCGGAAGCGCTAAGCGTACGGCTGGACACATCAGGCGTATCTTTTTTCATTTCGTTCAGGCGGCTTCCATCGGTCGCCGCTAGAGCATCCTGCCGGGCTCCGGTAACATGCGCGCCTGATTCAGTCGCTCGCAAGGGCGTTCCAATTGAGGAGTCGCAATGCTGCCTTACCCGCAGATTGACCCGGTAGCCGTCGCTATCGGCCCGCTGCAAATTCACTGGTACGGTTTGATGTACCTGGTCGGTATCGGCGGCGCCTGGCTGCTTGCGTCGCGTCGCCTGAACAAGTTCGACCCGACCTGGACCAAGGAAAAACTCTCCGACCTGATTTTCTGGCTGGCCATGGGCGTGATTGTCGGCGGGCGGCTGGGCTACGTGCTGTTCTACGATCTGTCGGCCTACATCGCCAACCCGCTGCTGATCTTTGAAGTCTGGAAGGGTGGTATGGCGTTCCACGGCGGCTTTGTCGGCGTGATGATCGCGGCCTGGTGGTTTGGCAAGCGCAACGGCAAAAGCTTCTTCCAGCTGATGGACTTCGTTGCTCCGCTGGTGCCGATCGGCCTGGGTGCCGGGCGTATCGGCAACTTCATCAATGCCGAGCTGTGGGGCAAGCCGACCGACGTGCCGTGGGCCATGGTCTTTCCGCCGTTCAGCGACCCTGCGCAACTGGCGCGTCATCCTTCGCAGCTGTATCAGTTCGCGTTGGAAGGCGTTGCGCTGTTCATCATCCTCAATCTGTACGCCCGAAAACCGCGTCCAACCATGGCCGTTTCCGGCATGTTCGCGCTGTTCTACGGGATCTTCCGCTTTGTGGTCGAGTTCGTCCGCGTTCCTGACGCCCAGTTGGGCTACCTGGCGTGGGGCTGGGTGACCATGGGTCAGATCCTCAGCCTGCCGATGATCATCGCCGGCCTGTTCCTGATCTGGCTGGCCTACAAGCGCGATCCGTCCGCCAGCAAGGCAGCGGTCTAACACCGAAACGCCGGGTGACAACGCCCGGCGCGTTCAACAAGGCAGGTGATTTATGAAGCAATATCTGGAACTGGTCGCTCATGTGATCAAGCACGGGACCTTGCAAGCCAACCGTACCGGCGTGAACACCATCAGCTTTCCGGGTGCGATGCTGCGTTATGACTTGCAGGAAGGTTTTCCGGCGATCACCACACGGCGCATGGCCTTCAAATCGGCCATCGGCGAGATGGTCGGCTTTCTGCGTGGCGTGAACAACGCCGCCGAATTCCGCGAACTGGGCTGCAAGGTCTGGGATCAGAACGCCAACGAAAACGCTCAGTGGCTGAACAACCCGTTCCGCAAGGGCGAGGACGATCTGGGCGAAATCTATGGCGTGCAATGGCGCAAGTGGCCAGCCTACAAGCGTATCGATGCCGGCAATGTCGCGGCCATCGAGCTGGCGCTGGGCCAGGGGTATCGTCAGATTGCCGAATCCGTAGAAGACGGTCAGTCGTTCGTGGTCCTGTACAAGGCCATCGACCAGATTCGCCAGTGCGTCGACACCATCATCAACGACCCAGGCAGCCGCCGCATCCTGTTCCACGGCTGGAACTGCGCACAGCTCGATGAAATGGCCCTGCCGCCGTGCCACCTGCTGTACCAGCTGCACCCGAACCCGCAGACCCGCGAAATCTCGCTGACGCTGTATATTCGCTCCAACGATCTGGGCCTCGGCACGCCGTTCAACCTGACCGAAGGCGCCGCGCTGCTGAGCCTCATCGGCCGCCTGACCGGCTACACCCCACGCTGGTTCACCTACTTCATCGGCGACGCCCACGTTTACGAAAACCATCTGGACATGCTCAACGAACAGATGACCCGCGAGCCGTACCCGATGCCGAAACTGGTCATCTCCGAGCGCGTGCCGGAATTCGCCAAGACCGGTGTGTACCAGCCTGAATGGCTGGAACTGATCGAGCCTTCGGACTTCACCCTGGAAGGCTACCAGCACCACCCGGCAATGACGGCGCCGATGGCGGTTTGAGTCCGTACGAGAGCGAATTGAGCGTTGTGCTATAGTTTTGGCGTAAGTCCCCTGACCCTGTTTAATGGAATCGACTATGTTTTTCAATCGGATTGGATATCGTAGTGATACGAAGAAGGCTGAAGACGCGGCCCTCATGCAGGCAATCAAGAGCATCGACACTCTTGTGGTAAGGGGTGGTCGCATGTCCATGGACGCCAAAGAAATCGAAGGTTTGGTTCGCTCCTCCCGCGATAAGGCTAAAAAACTGGTCACTCCGCAAGCCGAATCCTGATAAATGGCTTTTTTACTTCTGCTGCCACTACTCGTCAGCGGCTTTTTGGTGTGCCTGAAGGATCCCACCGTTTATTGCAGGCTGCATCGCTATGAAGGCCAGATGCTTTACTTGCTGGTGGGGCGGTATGGTATCTACTGTTTTTTAGCGGCCATGTTTGTTACCGCAGCCCTTGCAGGCCTGTTCTCGCATGATTGGGGTGTGTTTTGCCCAAAATGGGCCCAAACGATGGACGCGACCTCGCAAGTCTGTTTTGCCGTGAACACCGATTTCATGGGCGCTTTAGGTCAAATGGGGCAGGACTTCGACATCACTGGCAGGAATTTTAGCCAAGTGGGCGTGTTCCTTGCCCTGTCGGGTTTACTGACCTTGGCGATGCCAAGCCTCGGAGCTTTTCTTACTGTCAGGATTCTCAAGTGGCAACTGGGCGCGGGTAAAAAAGAAGAAATTGCGGTCTATCTGCTGGGTGAGTCTGTAGATCACAGCCCTATCTGCTCGACGCTTTTCGATGCATTTGTCGACAAGGAAGAAGTGATGATCACGATGGCGGATCGAAAGGTCTACGTCGGTTACATCATGGACGTCGGAGCCCCTACCGAAGTGACGGGTGTGAATCAGGAAATTTTGCTTATCCCGACCGTCAGTGGCTATCGGGACAAGGACACCCTGAAAGTGGTGTACACGACCGATTACCCAAGTGATACACCGCTCAGGCCTATTGGTTTTCGGCAAGAAAATATTGTCTCGATCAGCATCTTCAGCGATGAGGTGCGTGAAGCGTTCAAGCGCGCAGATTCTGAGCGGGCCGGTGAAGAGTCAGCGAAAGAGAAAGCTGCCAAGGATCAGCTCGTCAAGGCGATCACTGAGCTTGTGGCGGTGGTGCAGGCCGCGCAGCGCTGAACCATAGGTCTCAAACCCGTCTTAATGCCCATGACTCCTCCCCACATGTGAAGGCTCGCCCTCTGGCGCTGCCACAGCCCCCGTCACTTCCAGCCTCTCCAGTATCGCGCAATGTTCTGTCGTGCCATCGCTGCAGCGGCGACGCAGGTCGAGCAGTTGTTCCTGGAGCGCTTGCAGGCTTGCGACGCGGGCGTTGACGTGTTCGATGTGTTCGTCGATCAGGGTGTTGACGTTTTCGCACTGGTCCTGCGGGCTGTCGCGCAGGTTGAGCAGGTTGCGGATTTCTTCGAGGGTCATGTCCAGGCTGCGGCAATTGCGGATGAACGACAGGCGCTCCATGTGCGCCTGGGTATACAGCCGGTAATTGCCGTCACTGCGGGCGGGGGCGGGCAGCAGGCCTTCGCGCTCGTAATAACGGATGGTTTCGACCTGGGTGTCGGTCAGTTTTGCCAGTTCGCCGATTTTCATGTGGACTCATCTCGTTTGAGTGCTTGACCCTATAGTGGCTACAGGGTGTTCACTTGGCAACAAGCAGAATCCTGGAGCCACAACGAATGGGCACGACGATCAAGAATTCCCCCGCACATGACCACGATCATGACCATGATCACGGCGAGCACGCACACGAGCAAAAGCCCGTGGAGCATGCCCATTCGTGCTGCTCCAGCGATGCACAGCCCGCTGTAGTGACCTTTGGCGAAGCGTCTGCAGCGGGTGGTCGTCTTAGCAGCTTCCGTATCGAGGCGATGGATTGCCCCACCGAGCAGACGCTGATCCAGAACAAGCTGGGCAAGCTGGCCGGTGTGCAGAAGCTGGAATTCAACCTGATCAACCGCATGCTGGGGGTCTGGCACGACCTGCCGTCCACCGACCCGATTCGTGAGGCTATCAGTTCACTGGGCATGCAGGCCGAGCCGGTCGAGGAGGGTGCAGCGTCTGCCGACTCGGCGTCGGTGGTGAAGAAACACTGGTGGCCGCTGGCGTTGTCCGGCGTTGCGGCGCTGGGCGCAGAGGTGGTCCATTTTGCATCGCTCGGCCCGACCTGGGTGGTTGCTTTGCTGGCGCTGGTGTCGATCTTCAGTTGCGGGCTGACGACCTACAAGAAGGGCTGGATCGCACTCAAGAACTTCAACCTGAACATCAATGCGCTGATGAGCATCGCGGTGACCGGCGCCATTCTGATCGGTCAGTGGCCGGAAGCGGCAATGGTGATGTTCCTGTTTACCATCGCCGAGTTGATCGAAGCCAAGTCACTGGACCGCGCGCGCAATGCGATCAGTGGCCTGATGCAACTGACGCCTGAGCTTGCCACCGTCAAGCAGGCGGATGGCAGCTGGCAGGAAATCGACGCCAAAAACGTCGAACTGGAGGCTATCGTCCGGATCAAGCCCGGCGAGCGTGTCGGACTGGACGGTGAAGTGGTGTCCGGCAGCTCGACGATCGATCAGGCATCGATTACCGGTGAAAGCCTGCCGGTGGAAAAGACTGTCGGCGACAAGGTTTTCGCGGGCACCATCAACCAGGCCGGTTCGCTGGAATATCGCGTCACCGCCGCCGCGAACAACTCGACGCTGGCGCGCATCATTCATGCGGTAGAAGCGGCTCAGGGTTCGCGTGCGCCGACCCAGCGCTTTGTCGACAGCTTTTCCCGTATCTACACGCCAGTGGTGTTCGTCGTTGCGTTGGCATTGGCGTTGGTCGCGCCGCTGTTCTTCGGCGGCGAATGGTATGACTGGATCTACCGGGCGTTGGTGCTGCTGGTGGTGGCCTGCCCATGTGCGCTGGTGATTTCCACGCCGGTGACCATCGTCAGCGGTCTGGCAGCGGCGGCGCGCAAGGGGATTTTGATCAAGGGTGGCGTTTATCTGGAAATGGGCGAGAAGCTCGATTACCTGGCCCTGGATAAAACCGGCACGTTGACCCACGGCAAACCGGTGCAGACTGATTATGTGCCATTGAACCCTGCTGTTGCCGACAGTGCCCCGGTGATTGCCGCGAGCCTTGCCGGGCGTTCAGATCACCCGGTTTCCCAAGCGATTGCCAAGGCCGCCGATGGCAGCCTGACGCTGCATGAAGTCAGCGCGTTCGAGGCGCTGGGCGGGCGGGGTGTGAAAGGCGAGATCAACGGCCAGATGTATCACCTGGGCAACCATCGCCTGGTGGAGGAGCTGGGCCTATGTTCGCCGGAGCTGGAGGCCAGGCTCGATGCGCTGGAAATGCAGGGCAAGACCGTGGTGCTGTTGCTTGATGCCTCTGGCCCGATCGCGCTGTTTGCCGTCGCCGATACGGTGAAGGAGACCAGCCGCGAAGCCGTTGCCCAGTTGCACGAGCTGGGCATCAAGACGGTCATGCTGACCGGTGATAACCCGCACACCGCCAAGGCGATTGCCGATCAGGTCGGCATCGATGAAGCGCAGGGTAATCTGCTGCCTGCCGACAAGCTCAGTGCGATCGAGGCGCTTTACGGCCGTAATCACCGGGTAGGCATGGTGGGCGACGGTATCAATGATGCGCCTGCGCTGGCCCGTGCGGAGATCGGTTTCGCGATGGCCGCTGCAGGCACTGATACGGCTATCGAGACAGCAGATGTCGCCCTGATGGACGATGATCTGCGCAAGATTCCAACATTCATTGCGCTTTCACGCCGGACATCGGCGGTGCTGAAGCAGAACATCGTGTTGGCCATCGTGACCAAGGTGCTGTTCATCGGCATCACCTTCGCGGGCCTGGCGACCATGTGGATGGCGGTGTTTGCCGACATGGGCGTGAGCTTGCTGGTGGTGTTCAACGGTTTGCGCTTGCTCAAGAAGTGATCAGTCGGCAACGTTGAAGGGCGGACGCGGAGCGTCCAAACGGCATTCCCACGCGGAGCATGGGAACGATAATCATGGCCACCGGCTCCGATCACTGGCTATCGCTCCCACGCTCCGCGTGGTAGCGCCTTTCTGGACGCTCGGCGTCCGCCTTCATCAGCCAAAGCGCTCCTGCCCCCAGGCGATGAAGGTTTCCAGCAGTGGCTTGAGCACGGCGCGGGTCGGCTCGGCCAGGTCCGGGCGGTAGTGGAAGGGCACGAATTCGTCCATGTAGGTGCTTTGCGCCAGCTCCAGCTGTACTGCGTGGATGTTGTTGGCCGGGTTGCCGTAGTGGCGGGTGATGTGGCCGCCCTTGAAGCGTCCGTTCAACACATGGCTGTAGTCCTTGGCCGCTGCGCAGACCTGCTCCAGTCGGCTGGCCAGTTCCGGGTCGCAGCTCAGACCATTGAAGGTGCCCAGGTTGAAGTCCGGCAGGCGGCCGTCGAACAGGTGCGGGATGTGGCCGCGAATCGAGTGGGCGTCGAACAGCAGCGCATAGCCGAACTCGTCACGCATGCGCTGCAGTTCCTGCTCCAGCGTCTGGTGATACGGCGTCCAGATCTGTTGCAGATACCGCGCTCGTTCCTCGGCGCTGGGCGTCTGGCCGTCCTTGAACAGTGGCACGCCATCGAACAGGATCGACGGAAACAGGCCGGTGGTCGCACCGGCGTACATGGGCTTGTCGTCAGACGGCCTGTTGAGGTCGATGACAAAGCGCGAGTATTCGGCGGCCAGGGTGCTGGCGCCCAATTCAGCGGCGAAGTCATACAAACGCGGAATGTGCCAGTCGGTATCCGGCAGGCTCAAGGCTTCGTCCACCAGCGCGGCTTCGACCACCGGGGTCAGTTTCAGACCGGCATGCGGCATGCTGATCAGCAGCGGAATACGGCCACGCTTGAATGTCAGAACGTTATCCACAGGGCTCTCCTTCAGATCGATGATTCGACGCCGTGGCGCACGATACGTTTGTCCAGATCGCCGCCCAGCCAGTAGGCCAGATCAGCCGGCCGTTCAATGTTCCAGGCGATGAAATCCGCCACCTTGCCGACCTCCAGCGAGCCGTGGGTCGCGCTCATGCCCAACGCCCTGGCGGCATTGAACGTCACCCCCGCCAGTGCTTCTTCGGGCGTCATGCGAAACAGCGTGCAGGCCATGTTCAGCATCAGGCGCAATGACAGGCCCGGCGAGGTGCCAGGGTTGAGGTCGGTGGAAATCGCAATCGGCACGCCGTGCTTGCGCAGCGCGTCCATCGGCGGCAGTTGCGTTTCACGCAGGAAGTAAAACGCCCCCGGCAGCAGCACCGCGACGGTTCCGGCAGCCGCCATGGCGATGGCGTCGTCCTCGGTCATGAACTCCAGATGATCCGCCGACAGCGCCTTGTAGCGCGCGGCCAGGCTCGATCCACCCAATGACGACAGCTGCTCGGCATGCAGTTTGACCGGCAGTGCCAACTGCCCTGCGGTGATGAACACCTGCTCGACCTGCGCAGGTGAAAACGCCAGGTATTCACAGAAAGCATCCACCGCATCGACCAGCCCTTCGGCTGCCAGCGCCGGGAGCATGTCGTTGCAGATGTGGTTGATGTAATCGTCGGCGCGATCGGCGTATTCCGGTGGCAGCGCATGGGCGGCCAGGCAGGTGGCACGCACGGTGACTGGCTGGGTGTTGCCCAGACGACGAATCACCCGCAGGATCTTGCGCTCGTTTTCCAGGTCCAGCCCGTAGCCCGACTTCATCTCGACGGTCGTGACGCCGTCCTTGAGCAAGTGCCGCAAGCGGCGCTCGGCACTGGCGTACAGCTCATCTTCACTGGCGGCGCGAGTCGCACGCACCGTGCTGGCAATACCGCCGCCCGCTGCCGCTATTTCTGCGTAGCTGACGCCCTGCAGACGCTGTTCGAACTCGCCGCTGCGGTTGCCGCCGAACACCGTATGGGTGTGACAGTCGATCAGGCCGGGCGTGACCCATGCACCGCCCAGATCGATGCAGTTGTCATGTTCCGGCTCGGCCAGCTCGGCCTGAGGCCCGATCCACTCGATGAGCGCTCCGGAAGTCACGATGGCGGCATGCTCGATGATCGAGTATTTGCCGTGCGCCATGCTTGCGATGTGACAGTTTTTCCAGAGCGTTTTCATTCCAGGCCTCGTTGATCAATGAGTGTTGTTGAGCGCCTTGGGCTTGACCCACACAGCGTAGGCGATGAGCAGCAGCACGATCCAGATTGCGCCGACGATCAAGGCTGCACGGTTGTCCGGGAAATAGCCCAGCACGCCGAAGATGAACAGCATGAAGGCGATGGCGGCCGCAGGCCCGTAAGGCCAGAACGGCACGGCGAATTTCAGCTGTGCCGCTTCCTCGCGGTGCATCGAGCGGCGCATGGCGACCTGCGTCAGCAGAATCATCAGCCAGACCCACACGGTAGCGAAGGTGGCCAGCGACGCGATCAGCAGGAACACATCCTTGGGGATCAGGTAGTTGAGCAGCACGCCGCCCAGCAACGCGATGCCCATGACCAGCACGGTCATCCACGGCACGCCATGGCGTGAAACGCGGGCAAAACTGGCGGGCGCCTGACCATCACGGGCCAGGCCATACATCATGCGGCCTGCGCCGAAGATGTCGCTGTTGATTGCCGATACGGCCGCCGAGATCACCACGATGTTGAGGATGGTCGCCGCCGAAGCGATACCCAGGTTGTCGAAAATCTGCACGAACGGGCTGCCCTGCGTGCCGATCTGCGGCCACGGGTAGATGCACATCAGCACAAACAGTGTCAGCACGTAGAACAGTAGAATGCGCAGCGGTACGGCATTGATCGCCTGCGGCAGGCTGCGTTGCGGGTCCTTCGCTTCGCCTGCGGTAATGCCGATGATTTCAATGCCGCCGAAGGCAAACATCACCACCGCAAACGAGGCGATCAGACCGGTGACGCCGTTGGGCATGAAGCCGCCATGTGCCCACAGGTTGCTGATGCCGATTTCGGTGCCGCTGGTCGAGCTGCCGATACCGAAGATCATGATGCCGAAGCCTGCGACGATCATCGCCACGATGGCGCTGACCTTGAGGATCGACAGCCAGAACTCGGTTTCACCAAATACTTTTACGTTGCACAGGTTGAGCGCGCCGATCAGAAAGACGATGCCCAGCACCCAGATCCAGCGGGGTACTTCCGGAAACCAGAAGCCCATGTAGATGCCGAATGCGGTCACGTCGGCGAGGCAGACGATGATCATTTCGAACGCGTAGGTCCAGCCGAGCACGAAGCCGGCCAGCGGGCCCATGTAACGCGTGGCGTAATGGCTGAACGAACCGGACACCGGGTCGTGGACCGCCATTTCGCCGAGCGCGCGCATCACCATGTACACCGCCGCGCCGCCGATCAGGTACGCCAGCAGTACGGCAGGCCCGGCCTGTTGAATCGCCGAGGCCGAGCCGTAGAACAACCCTGTGCCGATGGCAGAGCCCAGGGCCATGAAGCGGATGTGGCGGGCGGATAACCCGCGTTTCAAACCATCTTGTGACGTCATTTCAGGTCCATTTCATTACAGGTATGGCAAAAGCCGCGAGAACGCCTGCATCCGGCCTCCCGCAGCGATGACCAAAGCGAGCCCTGCCAGGCTCGCGGTGCATCACAGACTGGGTAGCAGACGTGCAGGAACCAACGGGTTCAGGCAAGTGGAGGACAACAGCTGACTGGCAGCTTCGATGTCCGGTGCAAAAAAGCGGTCCTTTTCATAGAACGGGACCTTGCTGCGCAACAGGCTGCGGGCTTGCTCCAGCTTCGGAGAGGTTTTCAGACCCTCACGCAAGTCCATACCCTGGCAGGCAGCCAACCATTCTACGGCAAGAATCCCGCGAACGTTTTCTGCCATTTCCCATAAGCGCTTGCCGGCGGCCGGGGCCATCGACACATGGTCTTCCTGATTGGCCGAGGTCGGCAGGCTGTCGACACTGTGCGGATGGGCCAATGCCTTGTTTTCACTGGCCAGCGCGGCGGCGGTCACCTGCGCGATCATGAACCCGGAATTGACGCCGCCGTTGGCCACCAGGAAGGGCGGCAGTTGCGACATGTGCTTGTCCATCATCAGCGAAATGCGACGTTCGCTGAGCGAGCCGATCTCGGCAATGGCCAGCGCGAGGTTGTCCGCCGCCATGGCGACCGGCTCGGCGTGAAAATTGCCACCGGATATGACGTCGTTCTCGGCGGCGAACACCAGCGGGTTGTCGGACACCGCGTTGGCTTCGATTTCCAGCACCTCGGCGGCCTGACGCAGTTGGGTCAGGCATGCGCCCATGACCTGTGGCTGGCAGCGCAACGAGTAGGGGTCCTGAACCTTGTCGCAGTTGCGGTGCGACTCGGACACGCCGCTGCTTTCGCCCAGCAGGTCACGGTAGCAGGCTGCCGCGTCGATCTGCCCGCGCTGACCGCGTGCGGCATGAATGCGCGCGTCGAAGGGCGAGCGCGAGCCGAGCACGGCTTCAACCGTCAGCGAGCCGCAGGTCAGGGCTGCAGCGAACAGGTCTTCGCCTTCGAACAGGCCGCGCAATGCGTAGGCGGTAGACACTTGCGTACCGTTGAGCAGTGCCAGCCCTTCCTTGGCTGCCAGGGTCAGCGGTTGCAGCCCGGCAGCCGCCAGCGCATCGACGCCGTTCAGCCATTCGCCCTTGTAGCGCGCCTTGCCTTCGCCCAGCAGCACCAGCGACATGTGCGCCAGCGGTGCAAGGTCGCCGGAAGCACCGACCGAGCCCTTGAGCGGAATATGCGGGTAGACCTCGGCATTGATCAGCGCAATCAGGGCGTCGATGACCACTCGCCGAATGCCCGAGAAGCCGCGGCTCAGGCTGTTAACCTTGAGCACCATGATCAGACGCACCAGCTCATCGCTGATCGGCTGACCGACACCGGCCGCATGCGACAGCACCAGCGAACGCTGCAGGTTTTCCAGGTCTTCGCTGGCAATCCGCGTCGAAGCCAGCAGACCAAACCCGGTGTTGATGCCGTAGGCGGTGCGGTTCTCGGCCAGAATGCGCTCGACACAGGCGACGCTGTCGTCGATCTGCTGGTCTGCGCTGCTGTCCAGCTTCAGGCTGACCGGCTGCAGATAAATACCGCGCAGTTGCGCCAGGGTCAGTTGGCCGGGGATCAGGTTCAGCGTCTTGGCAGATAAGGTGGTCACGATGCTGCTACTCCTTGATGAATGTCAGCGACGGCTTGTGGCCATACGCTGTTTTTATAGGCCTGCCGCGTTGTTACGGCAGTGCTGGAAAACCCTTTCCAGTGACGTTTCGTCTTTGATCAGGGCCGCGCTGCTGGCGATGTCCGGAGCCAGCCAGCGGTCTTCGTCGTAGGCCGGGATGCGCTCGCGCAGCAGTCGCCACGCGGCACCGGTGCCCACGCCAAAACCCTGTGTCTTGAGAAATTCGAATGCCTGGGCCGCGAGCAAATACTCGATGGCCAGAATCTGCGTGGTATTGCCCAGTACCTTGTGCAGCTTGAGCGCGGCGCTGGTGCCCAGGCTCAGGTGATCCTCCTGCAGACCGGAGGTCACGTAGTTGTCGACCACAGCCGGCTGCGCCATCTGGCGGTTTTCCGCGCACAGCGAAGCGGCGACGTACTGGACGATCATCATTCCCGAGTTGACCCCCGGCTGGGTGACCAGAAACGCCGGCAGGCCGCTGACCATCGGGTTGATCAGGCGGTCCAGGCGCCGTTCGGCGATCGAGCCCAGCTCGGCCATCGCCATGCACAGCAGGTCTGCCGCCATGGCCACCGACTGGCCGTGTGGATTGGCCTGGGACACCACTCGGAAAGCGTCGGGCGTGCCGAGCAGCAGCGGGTTATCGGTGACTGAATTGAGCTCGATCTCGACCTGGCGAGTGGCGTGAGCCAACTGGTCGCGGGTGGCACCATGCACCTGGGGAATCGAACGAATACTCAGCGCATCCTGGGTCCGAATGCCTTCGCTGCTGGCGAGCACTTCGCTGCCTGCCAGTAACGTGCGCAGGTTCTTGCCCACCTGTTGCATGCCCGGATGCGGCTTGAGGGCGAGGATGCTTGCATCGAACGCGTCCAGCTGGCCGCGCAGGGCTTCGAAGCTCATCGCGCCGATCACGTCGGCCCACTGGCTCAGACGCTCGGCGTCGGCGATGGCCAGACAGCTCAGGCCGGTCATGCACGGTGTGCCGTTGACCAGGCACAATCCGTCCTTGGCGCCGAGGATGACCGGAGCCAGACCTTCTTCGTTCAAGGCCTGCTCAGCCGGGACGATCTGCCCGCGATAGCTGACCTGGCCGATGCCCAGCAACGCGACGCCGACGTGCGCCATGTGCGTCAGGTAACCCACCGAGCCCTGCGCCGGTACTTGCGGCGTGATGCCCCGGTTGAGCAGGGCCAGCAGCGCTTCGACCACTTGCCGGTGAATGCCGGACTTGCCCTGGCTGTAGTTGAGAATCGCGGCGCAGATGATTGCGCGGGTCTGCTCGTCGGCCAGTGGCGCACCGACGCCGCAGGCATGGCTGAGCAGGGTATTGCGCGACAGGCGACTGAGCTGTTCGCCTTGCAGTGACACATTGCACAGCGCGCCGAGCCCGGTGTTCACGCCATAGGCGCGCTCGCCGCTGACGACGATGCGCTGCACGATGGCCTGAGCGTTGTCGATCCGTGCCCAGGCAGCATCCGACAGGACCAGTCTTGCGCCATGCCGGGCCACGGCGACCACGTCCTGCCAGCCTGCAGGTGCTTCACCGATGACGATCTGTTCTGCTCGCGACATCTGCAACGGTCCTTAAAGGGTGGCTACGCGACGCTGAACGAAACGATCCACGTAATCGTCGGCGGGCGAGTGGAGAATTTCTTTCGGCGTACCGACCTGAATCAATCGACCATCCTTGAGGATCGCGATGCGATTGCCGATGCGCACGGCCTCGTCCAGATCGTGGGTAATGAACACGATGGTCTTGTGCAGGCTGGCTTGCAGCTCCAGCAACTGGTCCTGCATCTCGGCGCGGATCAACGGGTCGAGGGCGCTGAATGCTTCGTCCATCAGAATGATGTCGGTGTCGGCCGCCAGCGCGCGGGCCAGACCCACACGCTGACGCATGCCGCCAGAAAGCTGGTGCGGGTATTTGTTCTCATAGCCCTTGAGGCCTACGGTGGTGATCCAGTGCAGCGCGCGTTCCTGACACAGCGCCTTGCTCTCGCCACGCACGGTCAGGCCGTAGGCCACGTTGGCCAGCACGGTCTTGTGCGGCAGCAGGCCGAAGCTCTGGAACACCATGCTGATCTTGTGCCGGCGGAATTGGCGCAAGGCCTCCATGTCGTAACGCAGGATGTCTTCGCCATCGACCAGAATCTCGCCGCTGGTGGGGTCGATCAGCCGGTTGAAGTGACGCACCAGCGTCGATTTTCCCGAGCCGGAGAGGCCCATGATGACGAAGATTTCGCCGCTGCCGATCGACAGCGACAGGTCGTTGACCCCAACCACACAGCCGGTCTGGGCCAGCACCTGGTCCTTGCTCTGGTTTTGCCTGATCAACTCCAGCGCTTCTTTCGAGCGGTTGCCGAAGATCTTGAATACGTTTTTGACGACAATTTTGTTCGGTTCCACGCTGCTCATTTGTGCGCCTCATGCCGTGGGCGGCCATAGGCCTGCGTGATACGGTCGATGACGACCGCCAGAATGACAATGGCCAGGCCCGCTTCCAGCCCGCGCCCGACGTTGAGGGTCTGAATGCCCACCAGCACGTCTTCGCCAAGCCCGCGTGCGCCGATCATCGAGGCAATAACCACCATCGACAGCGCCATCATGGTGGTCTGGTTGATACCGGCCATGATGCTCGGCATCGCCAGAGGCAGTTGCACGCCGAACAGTTGCTGCCAGCGATTGGCGCCGAACGCGTTGATGGCTTCCATCACTTCACCATCCACCTGACGAATGCCCAGATCGGTCAGACGAATCAGCGGCGGTGCGGCGTAAATCACGGTGGCGAAGATCGCCGGCACCTTGCCCAGACCGAACAGCATCAGCACCGGGATCAGGTACACGAAGCTGGGCATGGTCTGCATGATGTCCAGCAGCGGCATCAGCACCGAGCGCAGCCGATTGCTGCGTGCCGAGAGGATGCCCAGCGGAATGCCGATCAGCACCGCGATGATCGTGGCGACCAGCATCAGCGCCAGCGTCTGCATCAGCTTGTCCCACAACCCGACCGCACCGACCAGAAACAGCAGGCCGACGATGACCAGCGTCGTGACGATCTTGCGTGTCGCGTGCCAGGCAATACCGCCGACGATCATCAGCATCAGCCACCACGGCGCCATGCGCAGCAGGCCTTCGAGGTTGACGATGGCCCATAGCAGGGTGTCGGAAATGTGCCGGAACACATCGCCGTACTGCGTGACCAGTGAGTCGACGCCATCGTTGACCCAGTTGGCGATCGAGAAAGTTAAGCTTTCAGGAAACATAAGCGGCTCTCAAATGAGGTGTGTCGGGTCAACGACGGGGCTGTCGAACCGTTCAGTCCGACAGCCCGGTCGTTTACAACGAAGCGTCCACCTTCTTCGCGGCGTCTTCGCTGACCCATTTGTGCCAGACTTCGGGGTGCTCTTTCAGGAAAATCTTCGCCAGCTTCGGCGATTCGATGCGTTCCTTGGCCATGCGCCCCAGGTTCTGGTTGAGCAGGTCGATAGGCAGGTTGACCTTTTCCAGGATGGCGACCAGTTCAGGGGCCTCATCGTGGAACACTTTGGACACGCCGACCTTGATATCGATCGTCTTGTTGACCCCGGCTTTCTCTTCCAGACGCACCAGGTCTACCTGACCCATGAGCGGCGTGGGTGACCAATAGTAGGCCAGGATCGGTTCGCCACGTTTGTAGCTGGAGAGAATCGCCGCATCCAGCGCCGGGCCGGTGCCCGGGCGGAAGTTGGTGTATTTGCTTTCCAGGCCGTAGCTCTTGAGCATTTCGCTGTTTTCCAATTCACAGGTCCAACCCGCCGGGCAGTTGTAGAAACGCCCTTTGGATGGCTCTTCCTGATCCTTGAACACGGCTGAATACTGGGCCAGATCGCTGATGGATTTCAGGTTGGGTGCCTTGGCTTCCAGCTTGCGTTTGGCATCGCCTTCGATCACATAGCGCGGCACGTACCAGCCTTCCACTGCGCCGACGATCGGCGCGCCGACACCAACCACTTTCCCGGCAGCGGCGGCCTTGTTCCAGACCTCGCTGCGACCGACCCATTCTTCGGCAAAGATCTGGATATCGTTGGTGCCCAGGGCGTTTTCCATGGCGATGGAATTGCCGGGCAGGGCGTCAACCGTGCAGCCGTAACCCTTGTCCAGAACGACCTGCAGAATGTCGGTCAGCAGCATCGCGCTTTCCCAGTTAAGACCGGCGAATTTCACCGGCTTGCCTGATTCGCACCAGCCGGCAGCCTGACTTGCGCCTGTGCTGGCGAGCAGGCCAGCGGATACCAGGGTGGTCAGCAGGGCCTTTTTCATATTCATTGTCGATGCTCCTAAGCCTGAAATGGATGACGGCAGCTTCAAGTAGGCATCCGGCCCGTGGGCATGCTCATGCCCGTCCCCGACGTGTGCCGGCCTGATGGCCGGCAACGTTGTCAACGTCCGATCATTGGCAGGTTCAAGCCCTGCTCTTTGGCACAATCGATAGCGATGTCGTAACCGGCATCGGCATGACGCATCACCCCGGTGGCCGGGTCGTTGTGCAATACGCGGGCGATACGCTCGGCGGCTTCATCCGTACCGTCGCAGACGATCACCATGCCGGAATGCTGCGAGAAGCCCATGCCGACGCCGCCACCGTGGTGCAGCGAGACCCAGGTCGCACCGCTGGCGGTATTGAGCAGGGCATTGAGCAGCGGCCAGTCGGAGACGGCATCGGAGCCATCGCGCATGGATTCGGTTTCGCGGTTGGGGCTGGCGACCGAGCCGGAGTCCAGGTGGTCGCGGCCAATTACAACCGGTGCCGACAACTCACCACTGCGGACCATTTCGTTGAAGGCCAGGCCCAGCTTGGCGCGCTGGCCCAGACCGACCCAGCAGATACGCGCTGGCAAACCCTGAAAGCTGATGCGCTCGCGGGCCATGTCCAGCCAGTTGTGCAGGTGCTCGTCATCCGGGATCAGCTCTTTGACCTTGGCGTCGGTCTTGTAGATGTCCTGCGGATCGCCCGACAGCGCGGCCCAGCGGAACGGCCCGATGCCACGGCAGAACAGCGGACGGATGTAGGCGGGCACGAAACCCGGGAAATCGAAGGCATTGGTGACGCCGACTTCCTTGGCCATCTGGCGAATGTTGTTGCCATAGTCGAAGGTCGGAATGCCGGCTTGCTGGAAGGCGAGCATGGCTTCGACGTGTTCGGCCATCGATTGCTTGGCCGCCTTGACCACACTGGCCGGCTCGCTGACCGAGCGGGCACGGTACTCGTCCCAGGTCCAGCCTTTGGGCAGGTAGCCATTGAGCGGGTCGTGGGCGCTGGTCTGGTCGGTGACCATGTCCGGGCGCACACCGCGACGGACCATTTCCGGCAGGATGTCCGCCGCGTTGCCACACAGGGCGATGGAGATGGCTTTGCCTTCGGCCGTGTATTTCGCGATACGCGCCAGTGCGTCATCGAGATCAGCGGCCTGTTCGTCGACGTAGCGGGTCTTGATGCGGAAATCGATACGGCTCTGCTGGCATTCGATGTTCAGCGAGCAGGCCCCGGCCAATGTCGCGGCCAGCGGCTGCGCACCACCCATGCCGCCCAAACCTGCGGTCAACACCCAGCGGCCCTTGAGGTTGCCGTCATAGTGCTGGCGACCGGCTTCGACGAAGGTTTCGTAAGTGCCTTGCACGATGCCCTGGCTGCCGATGTAGATCCAGCTGCCGGCGGTCATCTGGCCATACATGGCCAGGCCCTTGGCATCCAGTTCGTTGAAGTGCTCCCAGCTGGCCCAGTGCGGCACCAGGTTGGAGTTGGCGATCAGTACGCGCGGGGCGTTGCTGTGGGTCTTGAACACGCCGACCGGCTTGCCGGACTGCACCAGCAGGGTTTCATCATCGTTGAGCTGAGTGAGGCTTTCGACGATCTTGTCGTAGCACTCCCAGTTGCGTGCGGCACGACCGATGCCACCGTAAACCACCAGTTCATTGGGGTTTTCGGCGACTTCCGGGTCGAGGTTGTTCATCAACATGCGCAGCGGTGCTTCGGTCAGCCAGCTCTTGGCGGTCAGTTGAGTACCGCGTGCAGCCCGTACGACGCCTTCGCGATGGCGGGTCCAGTCCTGCTTAAGGTCTTGATTATTCTCGGTCACAAAAAAATCCTCGGCGATCAATTCGAACCAGCCCGATGAAGGGCGAGCAGCGCCTGGCGAAGCAGGCCTATTCAGTTGGGTAGAAGACAGAGTGTTCAGCCTGTCTCTACTTGTACATACAAGCATATGCAATCAAAAGACCAACTTTGTGCTGTCGCTGTTTTTTGCCCATCGAATCTATCTGCAGGGCTTTATTTATGAGGGCCTGGTGCTTTTGATCAGCAAAGGGGCGTTTCTCCGAAAAGGGCTGGACGTTGTTACCTGAATGACTTTTTGCGCAGTTTTGGGGCGGCAGGTAACAGATTGGTGCGGGGGATGTGTGCGCCGCGTTCGGGCCGGGAATGAACTGCCGCTGGGTGTTTGCAAGCAGCGCATTTGGCGGGCTGCAAATGGCCTCTTCAGCATGGGAACGAACCCGATCAAGCATGCGTCATACCCAGGCCTGAGCCAGCATTCACCGGCCTGCGATTAGGTCTCGCGGGTGTTTTCGTGTTTAAATTGAACGCTCGTTCAAGTTAAACCGGTGGTTCGCTGCCCGCTCACAACAGGAGGCTTACCCTTGCCGTATCCGCTTTTTGCAGTTGGTTTTATCAGTCCGGAGGCACTCAACCGATGAGTTCTGCGAGTTCCTCTTCAAGCGGCATGGTTCGCATGAATGCTCCAGTGTTCTATTTCGCTGCGAGTTTTATTCTGATTTTCGGCATCGTCGTGATCGCGTTCCCGCAAGCCAGCGGCGAATGGCTGCTGGCGGCGCAAAACTGGGCGGCCAACACGGTCGGCTGGTACTACATGATGGTCATGACCCTGTACCTGGTCTTCGTGGTGGTCACCGCCTTGTCGGGCTTCGGCAAGATCAAGCTCGGTGCCGACCACGACGAACCCGAGTTCAGTTACCTGTCATGGGCCGGGATGCTGTTTGCCGCCGGCATCAGCATCACGCTGTTCTTTTTCTGCGTTTCAGAACCCCTGACGCACCTGCTGCAACCGCCGCAGGGCGAGGGTGGTAGCGCAGAAGCAGCACGCCAGGGCATGCAGTTGCTGTTTCTGCACTGGGGGCTGCATGGCTGGGGCGTGTTTGCCTTCGTCGGGATGGCGCTGGCCTATTTCGCCTATCGGCACAACCTGCCGCTGGCCCTGCGTTCGGCGCTGTATCCGCTGATCGGCAAACGCATCAACGGCCCTATCGGCTATGCGGTCGATGGTTTCGGCATCATTGCGACCATCTTCGGCCTCGGCGCAGACATGGGCTTCGGGGTGCTGCACCTCAACTCCGGTCTGGATTACCTGTTTGGCGTGGCGCACACCCACTGGATTCAGGTCGGACTGATCACCCTGATGATGGGCGCTGCGATTCTAGTGGCGATCGCCGGTGTCGACAAAGGCGTGCGCGTCATGTCCGACATCAACATGCTGCTGGCCTGTGCGTTGCTGTTGTTCGTGCTGTTCGCCGGCCCGACTCAGCACTTGCTCAACACGCTGGTGCAGAACATCGGTGACTATCTGGGTGCACTGCCGAGCAAGAGTTTCGACGTGTATGCCTACAACGAGCCGAGTGACTGGCTGGGCGGCTGGACGGTGTTCTATTGGGCCTGGTGGATTGCCTGGGCGCCGTTCGTGGGCCTGTTCATTGCGCGTATCTCGCGTGGCCGGACCATCCGTGAGTTCGTCTTCGGTGTGTTGCTGATCCCGCTGGGCTTCACCCTGGCGTGGATGTCGATCTTCGGTAACAGCGCCATCGATCAAGTGCTCAACCATGGCATGACTGCGCTGGGTCAATCGGCTATCGACGATCCGTCGATGACCCTGTACCTGCTGCTGGAAACCTATCCGTGGAGCAAGACGGTCATTGCGGTCACGGTGTTCATCAGCTTTGTGTTCTTCGTGACGTCGGCCGATTCGGGCACTGTGGTGCTGTCGACACTGTCAGCCAAAGGCGGCAACCCTGACGAAGACGGTCCGAAATGGCTGCGGGTGTTCTGGGGTGTGGCCACGGCGCTGATCACCAGTGGCCTGTTGTTCTCGGGCAGTATCGATGCGCTGAAGTCGGCTGTGGTACTGACCTCGCTGCCGTTCTCGCTGATTCTGCTGCTGATGATGTGGGGCCTGCACAAAGCGTTCGTCATGGAATCCCAGCGCCAGATTGCGCAACTGTATTCGTTGGCGCCAGTGTCCGGTTCAAGGCGCGGCGGGTGGCGTCAGCGCCTGAGCCAAGCTGTGCATTACCCGTCGCGAGACGAGGTGTACCGTTTCCTCGATCAGACCGTGCGTCCGGCGATTGAAGAAGTGACGGCGGTGTTCGTCGAAAAGGGTTTGAACGTGGTCAACGTGCCCGACCCGTCCAACGACTCGGTGACCCTGGAAATCGGTCACGGCGAAGAACGTCCGTTCATTTACCAAGTGCAGATGAAAGGCTTCTTCACGCCTTCGTTCGCTCGTGGCGGCATGGGCTCCAAGCAATTGAACAATCGCCGCTACTACCGCGCCGAAGTTCACTTGAGCGAGGGCAGTCAGGACTACGACCTGGTGGGCTACACCAAGGAACAGGTCATCAACGACGTGCTCGATCAGTACGAACGGCATATGCAGTTCCTGCATCTGGTGCGGTGATCGGGACGTGGGGGGCGGTTACAACTATCGTCCCTCACGCTCTGCGCCGCGCCTCATGTTCAGGAGAGGACGCGGAGCGTCGCACGATGGTTACAGGATCATCGTTCCTCACGCTCCCGCTTAGGCTCGAGAGTGCGGCAGGCTCACGTACTCTCTCGCTCTACCAATCTGCATTCCAGCAGATTCAGGCGTTGTATCTCTCCCTCTACCGGTAACACTCCGAGGCTTTCAAGCACCCGCGTGGCGGCCATTACGCCGATCTGCAGTGCGGGCGGTTTGATGGTGGTCAGGCTGGGCAGCATCATTTCTGCGAAGGCGTAATCGCCAAAACCCATCACGGCGCAATCCTGCGGAATGCTCAGGCCTGCGCGCTGGCTGGCGAGCAGGGCACCGGCTGCCAGGTTGTCGTTGGCGAAGAAGATCGCGTCAGGGCGGGGCTCTTGGTTCATCAGGGTGTCCATCGCCTGTTTGCCTGCCTCGAATGGCGCTCGGTCCGCGTCCGGGACGAAGACCCACGGCGTGATACCGAGCCCTTCCAGAGTCGCAGCGTAGCCGTCGCGGCGCTCCAGTGCGCTGAAGTCGCCCGCGATGCTGTTCTGTACGAACGCGATTCGCCGGTAGCCCTTGTCATGCAGATAACGGGCTGCCATGACGCCGACGTCGTAGTGCGAAAAGCCGATCTGGATCGGACTGCGGTCGGGTTGATGGTCCCAGGTTTCGATCACCGGGACATCGGTCTGCTCGATCATTTTCTCGGTAGCAGGGCTGTGAAAGCGACTGGTCAGCACCAGTGCCGCCGGTGACCAGCCCAGAAATGCCCGTACCGCGCTTTCTTCCTGCTCGGCGGAAAAGTAGCTGGAGGCCAGCAGCAACTGAAAACCGTGCCGGCTCAGGGTGTCACTGAAGCCCTGAATGGTATTGGCAAAGATCGGCCCGGAGATGTTGGGAATCACCATCGCCACCACCCGGCTGCGTGCTGACGCCAGGCCGCCAGCAACCAGATTGGGCACGTAACCCAGTGCATTGACCGTGCTCGCAATCCGCTCGCGCAGTTCGGGCGATACCTGTTCCGGCTGATTGAAATAGCGCGATACGGTAATGGCCGACACCCCCGCCTGACGCGCCACGGCAGTGATCGTCACCCGGCCTGCGCCTCGGCGTTTACGTGTCAGGGGTTTCTCGTCGGCCATGCTCGATCACTTCGCATAAAAGTAAAAAGAATATAAAACTAATTTTTCAGTATTGGACGGTCTATCTAGCATTTCCCGATACTGGCGATGTTAGCGCTAACAAAGATGGTTTGTCTGCTACTCGCCACCGCGAATGCCCGGACCCGGTTTAGTCAGCACGTATAGGCGCCAGTGCGCATCGCACTGTCGGATCAGGGCATATTTCAGGTAGGCACGCAGATGCACACAACAGCTGGGGATGGCGTCAGACACACGCTTCTGGCGCAGGCGATCGATCAGGTCCATGCGGCGCGGGGGCGTCGTTGTGGGTGGTTATTGATGGGGCTGACGGCATTGCCGTGTGTTCCGGCCATGGCAGAGACAGCGGCAGGGCAGAATACAGAAACGGTAGCGCTGGAATCGGTGACCGTGACCGCCACACGCCGTGAAGAATCGCTGCAAAAAGTACCGGTTGCCGTGTCCGTGATCGAGGGCGAACAACTGGAGCGCGATAACCGTAATGGCGTGGCCAGTATTGTGCAGCAGGTGCCGTCGTTGAATTTCCGCACCGGGGCTTCCAACAAGGACACTTCGCTGTTCGTTCGCGGTGTCGGCACCATTTCCACCTCGCCAGGCGTCGAACCGACCGTGGCAACCGTGATCGACGGCGTGGTGTATGCCCGTCCGGGTCAGGCCACGCTGGACTTGCTCGACCTGGAACGCATCGAAGTGCTGCGCGGCCCGCAAGGTACGCTGTTCGGCAAGAACGCTTCGGCGGGCGTGCTGAACGTCACCACCAAGGCACCGACCGAAGAGACTCACGGTTACATCGATCAGTCGTATTACAGCGGCAACGAAAGCCGCACCCGTTTCGGTATTGGCGGCAGCCTGATTCCGCAGACCCTCAAAGGCTCGATCACGACGTTGTTCGGCAGCTATGACGGCAATGTCGATAACAAGCTCAATGGCCAGGAAGTCAACGGTTACAACCGCAAGGGCGCACGCGGCAAGCTGGAATTCACGCCCAATGACGACATCACCTTCACCCTCGCAGCGGACTACATGCAGTCCCATGACGACGCGCCCAACGGCGTGGTAACCAAGGCGCCGACCCCGTCCTTCGCCAGTGCCCTGGCGCCGGTACGTGCCGACAGCGATAACCGCAATGTCGTCAGCGATTACCGCAGCCATGTCGAGGACGTCAACAAAGGCCTGTCCGGTCAGCTCGACTGGCAACTGGGCGACTACACCCTGACCTCCATCACCGCCTGGCGCGGCTGGGACAACACGCAGTATCAGGACGGCGACCGGCTTGGCACCATCACCGCCGCGTTCCCCGGCACTGAAGACAAGGGCGATCTTGAGTTCAACCAGTATTCACAGGAGCTGCGTCTGGCGTCGCCGAAAGGCCAGTTCGTCGAATACGTGGGCGGGCTGTTTTACATGCACGGCAAGAGCGACGAGACCTATCAGCGCACGCTGATCACACCGACGACTCAGGATCGCGGCATCGCCGACTACAGCACCACCACCGACAGTTATTCGGTGTTCGGCGAAACCACGTTCAATTTCACCCCGGACTTCCGTGCGATTGCCGGGGCACGCTGGACCCACGACGATCTGGAATACGATCATCGCCGCGTCTCGACATCGGCTACGACCGTCAGCGGCATTCAGCCAGCGACCAGCAGTTCCGGGTCGGTGGACGAAGACGGCAAGTCCGGGCGTCTCGGTTTGCAATACGACCTGAGCGACAGTGTGATGACCTACATCACCTATTCGCGCGGCTACAAAGGCCCGGCCTACAACGTGTTCTTCAACATGCAGCCGCGTGACACCGAGGCCCTCAAGCCGGAAACCTCGAACACCTGGGAGGTCGGCCTCAAGGCCACCACCTGGAATAATCGCCTGACCACCAACCTGGCGGTGTTCCACAGCGAATACGACAACTATCAGGCGAACTTCTTCGACAGTGTTGCCGGACAGGTCGTGACGCGCCTGATCAACGCCGGCAGTGTCAGCACCGAAGGCGTCGAGCTGGATTACGCCCTGCAAGCCACGCGACACCTGAAACTCTCCGGCGCGCTGTCCTACACCAGAGCACGCATCGACAGCTTTGCCTGCCCGGCCGGTGCGGCGGCGTCCTGCAACGTCGACGGCAAAACCCTGCCGTACAGCCCGGACTGGAAAAGCTACGTGCGCGCCGACTACACCCTCCCGCTGGACAACGGCCTGGATATCGAACTGGGCACCGATTACAGCTGGCAGAGCGAAGTGCAGTACGACATCAGCCAGAACCCGGACACCAAACAGGGCGCTTACGGCATCTGGAACGCCAGCGTGGCACTGGCTGATTACAACAGTGGCTGGCGTGTGGCATTGCTGGGCAAGAACCTGGCTGACAAGTCCTATTCGCCAATGCTGGCGACCGGGGGCAACTACGTTTACCGATCCGTGCCGCGTGATGATGAACGTTATTTCGGTGTGCAGTTACGCAAGGATTTTTGAGCCGAGACCCCAGGCAAAACGTAAGGAGTGAGGTATGAGCACGACTGCTCGACAGATGAAGCTGGGCGCTTTCCTGATGGCCACCGGGCACCATGTCGCTGCCTGGCGGCACCCGGATGTGCCTGCGGATGCAGGGCTGGATTTCAAGCATTACCGGCACGTGGCCAGGGTTGCGGAGGCGGCAAAATTCGATGCACTGTTCGTCGCCGACAGCGTGGCTGCCGCGACCGGTGATATCGCCAGCCGCATGGCACGCTCCGATCATTTCGAACCGCTGACCCTGCTCTCGGCACTCAGTGCGGTGACTGAGCATATCGGTCTGATCGCGACGGCAACCACCACCTACAACGAGCCGTATCACGTAGCCCGCAAGTTCGCCTCGCTGGATCATCTCTCCGGTGGGCGAGCGGGCTGGAATCTGGTGACCTCGGATGCCGCCGCCGAAGCGCAGAACTTCGGTCGCGCCGAGCATGTGGGGCATGCCGAGCGCTATAGCCGCGCACGAGAGTTTCATCAGGTGGTGACCGGCCTTTGGGACAGCTGGGCAGACGATGCCTTCACCCGCGACAAGGCCAGCGGCGAGTATTACAACCCGGCCAGGCTGCATGTGCTCGATCACCAGGGCGAGCACTTCAGCGTCAAAGGCCCGCTGAACGTGGCACGTTCGCCGCAAGGACAACCGGTGGTGGTGCAGGCCGGTTCCTCGGAAGTCGGGCGTGACCTGGCGGCGCAGACGGCGGAAGTGGTGTTCACCGCGCAGACCTCGCTGGCCAGCGCCCAGGCGTTTTATGCGGACATCAAAGGCCGTCTGAGTGCTTACGGGCGTGACGTTGATTCGCTGAAAATCATGCCCGGCGTGTTCATCGTCGTGGCCGAAACCGAAGCCTTCGCGAAAGCTAAATTCGAGTCGTTTCAGGCGCTGGTCGAGCCTCAGGTCGGGGTCGCTCTGCTGGGCCGCATGCTGGGCAATTTCGACCTGTCGGGTTACCCGCTGGATGGCCCGTTGCCAGAGCTGCCACTGACCGACAGCGGCCAGCGCAGCCGGCAGAAACTGCTCACCGAACTGGCCGATCAGGAAAACCTGACCCTGGCGCAACTGGGGCGGCGGATTGCCGGCGGGCGAGGGCACTACAGCCTGATCGGTACGCCTGAGCAGATTGCCGATGAGTTGCAACGCTGGTTCGAGCAAGGCGCGGCGGATGGCTTCAATGTGCTGGTGCCGCATCTGCCGGGTGGTCTGGAAGATGTCGCGCAGTTGCTGGTGCCGGAGTTGCAGCGGCGCGGGCTGTTTCGTACCGAGTATGAGGGCACGACCTTGCGTGAAAACCTGGGCTTGCAACGGCCTGCTTACAGATTTTGATCGTTGCCGCATGCAAGTCCTGATGAGCGCAGAAAGCGGCCTTCGGCCAGAATCAGAGGCAGATTTTTATACAGAATTAAGGGATCACCCATGAAACCATTCACGTTTATCGCCGCCATTCTGGCTTTCAGTGGCCTGTTCGGGACAGCTGCTGCCGACGAGCCCGACACCCTCCGCATCGGCTACCAGAAGGGCTCTGTCACGCTGGTGCTGGCCAAGGAACACGGCTTGCTGGAAAAGCGTTTTCCCGAGAAACAAATCAAATGGATCGAGTTTCCGGCCGGGCCGCAGATGCTGGAGGCGCTGAACATTGGCAGCCTGGACATCGCCTCCACCGGCGACATTCCGCCGATTTTCGCCCAGGTCGCAGGTGCCGACCTGGTCTACATTGGTGCCGAGCCACCCAAGCCGCAGGTGGAAACCCTGTTGGTGCGCAACGAAAGCCCGGTGCATAGCGTCGCAGAATTGAAAGGCCGCAAGGTCGCGCTTCAGAAAGGCTCCAGCTCGCATAACGTGGTGCTGCGTTTGCTCAACAAAGCAGGCCTGACCTTCAAGGATATTCAGCCAATCTATCTGACCCCTGCCGATGCCCGCGCTGCCTTTGAAAACGGCAGTGTCGATGCCTGGGCGATCTGGGACCCTTACTACTCAATCGCTATGAGCGAAGGCCACACTCGCCTGCTGGCCAACGGCGAGGGGCTTGGATTGTCCGGGCCGTTCTATACCGCACGGCGGGCGTTTGCCGAGGAAAATGCAGCGCTCGTGCAGCAGGTGCTCGATGAACTGACAGTTGCCGATGGGCTATCGCGCTCGCAGCGTGCCGAGAGTATTCAGATACTGGCGCGGAGCATGGGCTTGTCCGAAGCGGTCATGACTCAGTATCTTGACCATCGGCCTGTATCACCCAGCCTGCCGATCACGCCGGAGATCGTAAGTGCGCAGCAGGCGACCGCTGATCTGTTTTACGACAACCACTTGATACCTAAGCGGGTCGACATTCAGCAGGTTGTCTGGCAAAAGCCATGATTCCGGCGTTGCGAACAGGCGTCGCCTGTTCGCAAATGCAATCAAGACGCCTCGAATATCCCCCAGACAAGAGAGGATTCAATGACCTACATCGCTGCCGAAAATCGTTACGAAGACATGCCTTATCGCCGTACCGGCCGCAGCGGGCTGGTGCTTCCGGCACTGTCTTTGGGCTTGTGGCACAACTTCGGTGACAGCACGCCGATCGACACCCAGCGCGCCATGCTGCGCACGGCGTTCGATCTGGGCATCAACCATTTCGACCTGGCCAACAACTATGGCCCGCCGTACGGCAGCGCCGAGATCAACTTCGGCCGTCTGCTGCGCGAAGACTTCAAGCACTACCGTGATGAACTGATCATCTCCAGCAAGGCTGGCTGGGACATGTGGCCGGGCCCATACGGACAGGGCGGTGGTTCACGTAAATACGTGCTCGCCAGCCTCGACCAGAGCCTGCAGCGCATGGGGCTCGATTACGTCGACATCTTCTATTCCCACCGTTTCGACCCGGACACTCCGCTGGAAGAAACCGCCAGCGCGCTGGCCACCGCGGTTCAGCAGGGCAAGGCGCTGTATATCGGTATCTCATCCTATTCCGGGGCCAAGACCCGTGAGATCGCGGCGTTGCTCAAAGAGTGGAAAGTGCCGTTGCTGATCCACCAGCCGGCCTACAACCTGCTCAATCGCTGGGTCGAGAAAGACTTGCTCGACGCGACTGAAGAGCTGGGCGCGGGCGTGATCGCCTTTACCGCGTTGGCCCAGGGGTTGCTGTCGGACAAATACCTGAACGGCGTGCCCAAGGATGCGCGGGTCAATCGTCCGGGTGGCGGCTCGCTGCAGGCTTCGCACCTGTCCGAGCAGAACATCGCCCACGTGCGTGCGCTCAACGAAATCGCCCAGCGTCGCGGTCAGAGCCTGGCACAAATGGCCCTGGCCTGGACGCTGCGCGATCCGCGCGTGACCTCCGCGTTGATCGGTGCGAGCCGTCCGGAGCAGATTGTCGAGAACGTCGGCGCGCTGAAGAACCTCGCGTTCAGTCCCGAAGAACTGACCGAGATCGACAGCTTTGCGGTGGAAGGCGGAATCAACCTGTGGGAAAAACCATCACTGGCTGAGTGATGCGGTGCTGAGCTGCGCTGCGCTGCGCGTTACACGCAATTCCTGAGATGACTATCGTTCCCACGCTCCGCGTGGGAATGCAGTTCTGGACGCTCTGCGTCCTGCCTTGAATAGTAGGCGCGGCGCAGAGTGTTTCGAAATGCATGCCAATGCGGAGCATTGGCACTAATGACCATCATATAACCACTCAGCCCTCATCGGCCTCGTCGTCATCCCCGCCATCGATCTTCATGCCCAGTTCCTTGATCTTGCGGGTCAGGGTGTTGCGGCCCCAGCCCAGCAGTACGGCGGCGTCGCGGCGGCGACCGGCGGTGTGCTTGAGGGCGGTTTCGATCATGATCCGCTCGAAGGTCGGCACGGCGCTGTCCAGCAGGCTGGACTGACCGCGAGACAAGGCCTGATCGGCCCACTGGCGCAGCGCCTGTTCCCAGTTGGTGACCGGTGCGGCGTCCTGCGGCAGGCTCAGCAGTTCCGGTGGCAGGTCGCTGATGTGCACTTCACGACCCGACGCCATGACCGTGATCCAGCGGCAGGTGTTTTCCAGCTGACGCACGTTGCCAGGCCACGGCAGATGCTTGAGGTATTCCTCGGTTTCGGCCTTGAGCAGCTTGGGTTCGACCGCCAGTTCCTGAGCCGCGCGGCTGAGGAAGTGCTTTGCCAGGGTCGGGATGTCTTCACGACGGTCCGACATGCGCGGAATGTGGATACGGATCACGTTCAGGCGGTGGAACAAGTCCTCGCGGAACTTGCCGGCCTGCACCAGGGTTTCCAGATTCTGGTGTGTCGCGGCAATGATCCGCACATCGACCTTGACCGGCGTGTGACCGCCGACCCGGTAGAATTCGCCATCGGCCAGTACACGCAACAGACGGGTCTGGGTGTCGGCCGGCATGTCACCGATTTCATCGAGAAACAGCGTGCCGCCGTCGGCCTGTTCGAAGCGTCCACGACGCAGGTTGGCCGCGCCGGTGAACGCGCCTTTTTCATGCCCGAACAGTTCGGACTCCATCAGGTCCTTGGGGATCGCCGCCATGTTCAGCGCAATGAACGGCGAGGCCGAACGCGGGCTGTGGCGATGCAATGCATGAGCGACCAATTCCTTGCCGGTTCCCGACTCACCGTTGATCAACACCGTGATGTTGGAGTGACTCAGACGGCCGATGGCGCGAAACACTTCCTGCATCGCTGGCGCTTCGCCAATGATTTCAGGGGTGCGGGTCAGTGTCGGTGCAACGTCCAGGCCCTGTTGTTCCTGAGCGTGCTGATTGGCGCGCTTGACCAGCGAGACGGCTTCATCGACGTCGAATGGCTTGGGCAGGTACTCGAACGCACCACCCTGATAAGACGCCACAGCGCTGTCCAGATCTGAATGGGCGGTCATGATGATCACCGGCAGACGCGGATGCTGCTCGCGAATCCGCGCCAGCAGGTCCAGGCCACTGGCACCCGGCATGCGGATGTCGGAAATGATCACGTCGGGTTGCTGACGGGCCAGACGGCTCATCACCCCGTCGGCGCTGTCGAAGCTTTGCGTGGTCATGCCTTCCTGTTGCAAGGCCTTTTCCAGTACCCAGCGGATAGAACGATCGTCGTCTACGATCCAGACAGTTTCACTACGGCTCATGTCGAAGCTGCTCCTTGTTCCAGCGGCAGGAAGATCGAGAATGTGGTGTGGCCGGGATGGCTGTCACACTCGATCAGACCCTGGTGCTGGCTGATGATGTTCTGGGTAATGGCAAGACCTAATCCCGTACCGTCCGGGCGGCCACTGACCATGGGGTAGAAAATGGTTTCCTGAAGTTCGGCCGGAATACCGGGGCCGTTGTCGATGATTTCGATCTTGCTCACCAGTCGATGGCGAACGTGGCCGATGGTGAACTGGCGCATGGCGCGGGTGCGCAGGGTGATCCGGCCAAGGCGCAATTCGTTCTGGCCGCTGATGGCCTGCATGGCATTGCGCACGATATTGAGCACGGCCTGGATCATTTGCTCGCGGTCGATCAACACGTCGGGAATGCTCGGGTCATAGTCGCGCACCAAGGTGATGCAGCCCTGGCTTTCGGCCTCGACCAGGCTGCACACACGCTCCAGCACTTCATGCACATTGGTCATGGCCAGCGATGGCAGCTTGTTGGAGCCGAGCATGCGGTCGACCAGATTACGCAGGCGGTCGGCCTCTTCGATAATGACGTTGGTGTAGTCCTTGAGACTTTCTTCAGGCAGCTCGCGGGCCAGCAATTGTGCGGCCCCGCGAATGCCGCCCAGCGGATTCTTGATTTCGTGAGCCAGGCCACGCACCAGCATCTTGGTGGTTTCCTGCTTGGACAGCTGGGCCTCTTCCTTGGTAATGCGCAACAACCGGTCACGCGGGTGTACTTCAAGCAACAGCAGGGTATCGCCCTTGCTGAGGATAGGCGTCACCGCATAGTCGACAGTCAGGGTCTGACCGGTCAGTGCAGTGAGCATCGCTTCGCGCTTGGTGAAAGGATGAGCCTGTTCGACTGCCTGACGCAGGGAACTCAATGCTTCGGCCGACTCGGTGAACAGCTCGCTGATGAATTGCCCATGGCTACGCTGCCCGCTGATGGCCAGCAGCATTTCCGCTGCCGGGTTCATGTACTCAAGTCGCAGGTCGGCGTTGAGCAGAATGGTGGCAGTGGTCAGGTTATCCAGTAACAGTCTGTGCAGCGCATCGCTGATAGTCATGAATCGTGTTGACCTCTTTTGGCACATTGCAGTCGCGCCATGCTGGTGCTGGCTGGTCTGCGCCAGCAGGAGCAAAGCCACCAATACGGTGCTGTGTCAGTGAAGTTGCAAAAAACAAACCAAGGCTCCGAAAAGAAGCGTTTTATCTGCAAAGTCGGGACGTTTTTGCAAAGCGTGCCCGCATACGGCGCTACCCGGCCGGGCTTCCTGAACCAGATTGGGCTGTATTGTTGCGCAGGCAGTCATTGAGCGCACCAAAAAGGTGCTGGCGTTTTGGCGAGATCAGAAGAAGGGCAGGATGCTGCTTTTGGGCTCGGGCTTGTCCTTGAGCGGACACTCCGGCCGCACACCGTAGTCATCCTCCTTGCAGGGGTGAGTCGCGCGCTTTTGCGCCAGGGAAATGCGCTGCACGTGAAAGGGCTGGTTCGGTGTTTTTTCCAGCACACGGCCAAGTTCGTCGAAAATCTCTACCGACAGTTGATGCGTGCCACGATCGACATTGCTCAACGGGAACACCGGGCTGCGGCCGGCCTGGCCGACGGCAACACCATCCAGTAGCAATCGATAGCTGTGCCCCTCCTGTAACACCGGTTCGCTGGTGACGGTAACGATCAGGTCGCCACTGGGATTGACCAGGGTGGCGTCCGGTTCGGGCACCAGAATTCTCAGCAATTGGTAATGAAACATCGGCTTTATTGCAGGTTTGGCAGGGTGGGCCTTCAAGGTCCGGGTCGGCGGCGTGCCGGTCATGTTGTTGCTGGGCGCGATGTCGACGCGGGTGGCGTTCTTGCGCGGCTGGTCGGTAAACACCCGATTACCCTGCGCGTCGATATAGGTATAGACGTCGGCCGCTGCGGGCAGCGTCAACAGCAGCAACAGGCAGGTCAGCAGACGGCGCATCGTGTGTCTGCTCATGGCTTGCCGAGGTGTACGCGCTGTACGGTCAGGGTGATGGTTTCACTCTGCTGAATGATCCGATCGCCGTCTTTCACGACCACCGCGAAGCTGTGTTCGCCGCGATCTACGTTGACCACTTGAAAGCGCGGCAGGTTGGAGGGCTGCCCGTACAGGTTGCCGTCCAGCAGCAGTTGCAGGCTGTGAGTCGGTTGCAGACGCGGCTGGATCTTCACGCCGATGATGAACGTGCCATTGTTGGCGCGTAACGCTTCGTCGGTGGGCAGGTCGGTGAGTTCCAGTACGTCATAGGCCGTTTGCGGCTGCGAGGGTGGTGCGACAGGGGCTGGTTGCGGCGCACTGTTGACGACCGGTCTGGAAGGCGTCTGCGTTTCTATGCTGTTGAGTGGCGGCAACTCGACCACTTCGGTCTTGGCCCCGTTGGGCGGCTGGTTGCTGAACGCGGTGTTACCGTTCGCATCGGTGTACTTATAGATCTGCGCCAGCGCGGGCAGGCTGATCAACAGCAGCAGGCAAATCAGACTTTGACGCATGAGACTCTCGACAGCAGGGCAAGATTGGCCGTCAGCATAGAACACATCGCCCTATGCTGCGCTATCTGCCTGATGTGTCAGAGTTTCGCAGGGCAAAGGTCGGCAGTGGCCAGTACCAGCGCCTGATCGTGAATCGGGTCGGTCTGATAACGCTTCAGCGCCGCATCCAGTTGCATCTGGCAGGTTTCCGCCTTGCGCAGTGGCTGGAAGTCCGCGTAGGCCTGGAGCAGTTGGGTCTGCAGGCGATCCAGCTTCGGACGGATGTCATCGACCAGGCTGAGCCTGACTGTGTCGGGCGCTTTGCCTGCCGCGTGCCACTGGGCGAGCAGGGCGTTCTGCACCTGTTTATTGGCTTCGATCTGGGCGCGGAACAGACGTTGAACATCATCGGGGTTGAGCTTGAACTCGGCAGCGCGGGCCTGGGCGGCGTTGATCACTTGCAGCTCGCGCGGCGGATCCTCGACGGCCTTGCCGCTGTCCCACTTGCTCAGGGCAACTTGATCGGCGATGGTCAGGCGCTCGCTGATCGCTTGCAGCAGAGGTTCAAGTGCAGAAGGCTTCTGCTCGGCAGTGAAGGCGAAACAGGTAGACATGAACGTCATTGTCAGCAGGGAAGTGGCCAGGATAAGGCGCATGGCAGTTCCATCTCGGTTCGGTGGGGAGATGCAGATTTAACTCCAGGCGACCGGGCAGAGCCAGCGTTGCGGGGTGAACAAAAGTTCACGCGGTAAACTCCGGGCAAAAAAAGACCTCCCGAAGGAGGTCTCCTGTTACGCCATCAACGCTGGCGTGGCTGGATCAGCAGCTGTAGTACAGCTCGTATTCCAGTGGGTGTACGAAGGTGCGAACCTTGATTTCTTCTTCGCTTTTCAGCTCGATGTAGGCATCGATGAAGTCGTCGCTGAAAACGCCGCCCTTGGTCAGGAACGCGCGGCCCTTGTCCAGTTCTTCCAAGGCTTCTTTCAGGCTGCCGCAAACTTGTGGGATCTCTTTGGCCTCTTCAGGCGGCAGGTCATACAGGTTTTTGTCAGCTGCGTCGCCAGGGTGGATCTTGTTCTGGATGCCGTCCAGGCCAGCCATCAACAGGGCAGCGAATGCCAGGTACGGGTTGGCCGCTGGATCCGGGAAGCGTGCTTCGATACGACGGCCGCGCGGGCTGGAGACGTAAGGAATACGGATCGACGCGGAACGGTTACGGGCCGAGTAGGCCAGCATGACCGGGGCTTCGAAGCCCGGGACCAGACGCTTGTAGGAGTTGGTCGACGGGTTGGTGAAGCCGTTCAGAGCCTTGCCGTGCTTGATGATGCCGCCGATGAAGTACAGGGCGGTATCGGACAGACCGGCATAGCCTTCGCCTGCGAAGGTGTTCTTGCCATCCTTGGAGATGGACATGTGTACGTGCATACCCGAACCGTTGTCACCGTACAGTGGCTTGGGCATGAAAGTAGCGGTACGGCCGTACGCGTCGGCAACGTTGTGCACGCAGTACTTGAGGGTCTGAACTTCGTCAGCCTTCTTGACCAGCGTGTTGAATTTCACGCCGATTTCGTTCTGGCCGGCAGTTGCCACTTCGTGGTGGTGAACTTCCACGACCTGGCCCATTTCTTCCAGAGCGTTGCACATTGCGGTGCGGATTTCGTGGTCGTGGTCGACCGGTGGCAGCGGGAAGTAACCACCTTTGACGCCCGGACGGTGGCCCTTGTTGCCGCCATCGACGTCGCCGTCGGTCATCCAGGAAGCCTGTTCGGAGAAGATCTTGAACATGGAACCGGAGATGTCGGACTTGAACTTCACTTCGTCGAAGATGAAGAACTCTGGCTCCGGACCTACGAATACGGTGTCGCCGATACCGGTGGACTTCAGGTATTCCTCGGCACGGTGGGCAATGGCGCGCGGGTCGCGGTCGTAGCCTTGCATGGTCGAAGGTTCGATGACGTCGCACACCAGAACCAGGGTTGGCTCTTCGGTGAACGGGTCGAGCAGGGCGGTTTCGTCATCCGGCAGGAGAATCATGTCGGACGCTTCGATGCCTTTCCAGCCAGCGATGGAGGAACCGTCGAACATTTTGCCGACTTCGAAGAAATCGTCTTCCAGTGCATCGCGCGCAGGCATGGTGACGTGCTGCTGCTTGCCCTTGGTGTCTGTGAAGCGCAGATCAATCCATTTAACGTCATGATCTTTGATGAGTTGAACCGACTTCGACATGGTGTCCTCCGGGTGGCTAGAGACCGACTTGATAGAGTTGTGGTCCCTTGAATTTGGGTGATGCCGGCGCAAATACTCTGCCAAGGCAACCTGCCTCACAAGGGAGCAATTTGCATGCCAGTGCCCCGTGTTGGGTTTTTTGCCTCAAACGCTGGTTTTCAGGGGGCGAAAACGCACCACGCAGGAAAAACACGCACCTTTATGGCGCTTCAATTTGGTGCGCCGACTCTTTTTGGTGCATCAGTGATTGCGTGTACGATAACTGGTTAAACCTTGAGCAATTTCCGCTATAATCCGCGCCCCCCTTTTTTGGTCGGCACCTCACGCTCCGTTTCCATGAAACTAATCGTTAAAGTTTTCCCAGAAATCACCATCAAAAGCCCGCCGGTGCGCAAGAAGTTCATCCGGCAACTGGGCAAGAACATTCGTACCGTGCTCCGTGAACTGGACGCGGACATTGTCGTGGGTGGCGTATGGGACAACCTTGAGGTCGAAACCCGGCTGACCGACCCCAAAGTGCTGCAGGGCATCAGGGAGCGGCTGAGCTGCATGCCAGGCATCGCCAACTTTCTGCAGGTCGCCGAGTACCCGCTGGGCGATCTGGATGACGTGGTTGCGAAGTGCAAACTGCACTACGCCGACCTGTTGCCTGGCAAGATGTTTTCAGTGCGCTGCAAGCGCGCCGGCCGACACGACTTCAGCTCCATGGACGTCGAGAAATACGTCGGCAGCAAGTTGCGCATGCAGTGCGGCGCGGCCGGAATCGAGCTGAAAAAGCCCGATCTGGTGGTGCGCATGGAAATTCGCGACCAACGGTTGTTTGTCGTTCATGACCAACATCAGGGCATGGGCGGTTACCCGCTGGGCGCGCTGGAGCAGACCCTGGTATTGATGTCCGGCGGGTTCGATTCGACCGTTGCGGCCTACCAGATCATGCGCCGCGGCCTGATGGCGCACTTCTGCTTCTTCAATCTGGGCGGAAGAGCCCATGAACTGGGCGTGATGGAAGTCGCGCACTTCATCTGGAAGAAGTACGGCAGTTCTCAGCGCGTGCTGTTCGTCAGCGTACCGTTCGAGGAAGTTCTCGGAGAAATTCTGCAGAAAGTCGATAACAGTCATATGGGTGTAGTTTTGAAGCGTATGATGTTACGCGCTGCATCCGCCGTGGCCGATCGTCTTGAAATCGATGTGCTGGTGACCGGCGAAGCGATTTCTCAGGTTGCCAGCCAGACGCTGCCCAACCTGTCGCTGATTGACGCGGCGACCGACAAGCTGGTCCTGCGGCCGCTGGTTGCCACCCACAAGCAGGACATCGTGGACCTGGCGACTGAAATCGGTACTGCTGATTTCGCCCGGCACATGCCTGAATATTGCGGGGTGATTTCGGTCAACCCCAAGACCAACGCCAAGCGAAATCGCGTTGAGTACGAAGAAAAACAGTTCGACATGGCGATTCTCGAGCAGGCGCTCGAACGCGCGAAGCTGGTTTCGATCGATCGGGTCATCGACGATCTGAGCCGCAATGTCGATATAGAAGAAGTCAGCCAGGCGCTGGCCGGTCAGGTGATCCTCGACATCCGTCACCCGGATGCCCAGGAAGACCAGCCGTTGCAGGTGCCTGGCGTGGAGATACAGACGTTGCCGTTCTACGCATTGAACAGCCGTTTCAAGGCACTGGATGACACGCGCCAGTACCTGCTGTATTGCGACAAAGGCGTCATGAGTCGCCTGCATGCCCACCATTTGCTCAGTGAGGGACATGCCAATGTGCGCGTATATCGACCGAGCTAAGTGCCCGGGGCTGTTTGCCTGTGGCTTGCGTCACCGGCCCCCCGACACCAGTCGTCATGCCGTAACGGCTTTTGCCGACTCGAAATAGTTAATCGCTGCCTTTAAACAGTCAGCAGACCGAATCCTCTGATCGAGATACACAAGTGATCGAAAATCTACGCAACATCGCCATCATCGCCCACGTTGACCATGGTAAGACCACCCTGGTAGACAAACTCCTGCGCCAGTCCGGCACCCTTGAGCGCAACGAGCTCAACGACGAGCGCGTGATGGACTCCAACGACCAGGAAAAAGAGCGCGGTATTACCATTCTCGCGAAGAACACCGCGATCAACTGGAATGGCTACCACATCAACATCGTGGACACCCCGGGCCACGCCGACTTCGGTGGTGAAGTAGAGCGCGTGATGTCGATGGTCGACTCCGTACTGCTGCTGGTCGACGCCCAGGACGGCCCTATGCCGCAAACCCGTTTCGTGACCAAGAAGGCATTCGAAGCCGGCCTGCGTCCAATCGTGGTCATCAACAAGGTTGACCGTCCAGGCGCGCGCCCGGACTGGGTTCTGGACCAGATCTTCGACCTGTTCGACAACCTGGGTGCCACCGAAGAACAGCTGGACTTCAAGGTCGTCTACGCCTCGGCCCTGAACGGCATTGCCGGTCTGGAACACACCGATATGGCTGAAGACATGACTCCGCTGTACCAGTCGATCGTCGATCACGTTCCTGCGCCAAAAGTTGACCGTGACGGTCCTTTCCAGATGCAGATCTCGGCTCTGGACTACAACAGCTTCCTGGGCGTCATCGGTGTTGGCCGTATCGCTCGCGGCCGCGTCAAGCCAAACACTCCGGTTGTTGCCATCGATGCCGAAGGCAAGAAGCGTAACGGTCGTATCCTGAAGCTGATGGGTCACCACGGTCTGCACCGTGTGGACGTTGAAGAAGCAGCTGCCGGCGACATCGTCTGCATCAGCGGCTTCGACCAGCTGTTCATCTCCGACACCCTGTGCGACCCACTGAATGTCGAAGCGATGAAGCCGCTGACCGTTGACGAACCTACCGTTTCGATGACCTTCCAGGTTAACGATTCGCCGTTCTGCGGTAAGGAAGGCAAGTTCGTCACCAGCCGTAACATCAAGGAACGTCTGGACAAGGAACTGCTGTACAACGTTGCCTTGCGCGTTGAAGAAGGCGACACCGCCGACAAGTTCAAGGTCTCCGGCCGTGGTGAGCTGCACCTCTCGGTACTGATCGAAACCATGCGTCGCGAAGGCTTCGAAATGGGTGTTGGTCGTCCGGAAGTGATCATCCGTCGTGTAGGCGACGTGAAGCACGAACCGTACGAAAACGTGACCATCGACCTGCCGGAAGAATCCCAGGGCGCGATCATGGAGCAAATGGGTCTGCGTAAAGGCGACCTGACCAACATGGTTCCGGATGGCAAGGGCCGTGTTCGCCTCGAGTACAACATCCCGGCCCGTGGCCTGATCGGTTTCCGTAACGAGTTCCTGACCCTCACTTCCGGTGCAGGCATCCTGACCTCGATCTTCGACCGTTACGACGTGATGAAGTCCGGCGACATGTCCGGCCGCCAGAACGGCGTTCTGGTTTCGGTTGAAACCGGCAAGGCACTGACCTACTCCCTGGAAACCCTGCAGGCGCGCGGCAAGCTGTTCGTCGAGCACGGTCAGGAAATCTACGGTGGTCAGATCGTTGGTCTGAACAGCCGTGACAACGACCTGGGTGTGAACCCTACCAAAGGCAAGAAGCTCGACAACATGCGTGCTTCGGGCAAAGACGAAACCATCGCCCTGGTTCCACCTGTCAAGTTCACCCTTGAGCAGGCTCTGGAATTCATCCAGGACGACGAGCTGTGCGAAGTAACGCCGAAGTCCATCCGTCTTCGCAAGAAGATCCTGGACGAAAGCGAGCGTACCCGCGCTGCCAAGAAAGCCAAGGCTTGATACTTAGCCCGCGCTGAATAAAAAACCCCGGTCGAGAGACCGGGGGTTTTTTTGACCTGCTGATCATCGCAATGAGGTTCAGGACTTGATATCGAGGGCCTGACGTTTGCCCGCCACGGGTGCCAGCAACAGTTCGATACGCTGCTTGCGAATCCCGTCGGCAGCCGCTTCGGCCAGGGCTGCGTCGGTGATGATGGTGTCGAACTGCTCGAGCCCGGCGACCTTGTACATGCCGAAGGTGCCGTATTTGGAGCTGGTGGCGATCAGCACGGTTTGCGAGGCGGACTGCATGGCGGCCTGCTTGACCTCGACCTTCAGCGCCGACGGTGTGGTGGTGCCGCGTTGCAGGTCCCACGAGCTGGTGGACATGAAGGCCACATCGGTCGCCAGCTGGCGCAGGGTCGCCGCAGCCAGGCCGCCGACGCTGGAGCGGTTCGGATGATCGAGCAGCCCGCCGGTGTGAATCACATCCACATGCGCAGCATCGGCCAGCGCGTTGACCACGCCGAAATCATTGGTGACCACAGTCATGCCCGACAGCGCGATGATATGCGGGACGATTTCGAGTGTGCTGGTGCCTGCGTCCAGATAGATCGTCATGTCCGGGTGCAACAAGCCCGCTGCGAGCCGCGCCATACCCTGCTTGTGCGGCAACTCCACTACGGCCTTGGACTGGTGGCTGGGCTCGCTGTGGACCTGGCTGGCGATACGCACGCCCCCGGTGACCGAGTAGGCGCGACCTTCCTGCTCCAGCTGGGCGATGTCGCGGCGGATGGTCATGTGCGAGCAATCGAACATCTCCATCAACTGATGCACGCTGAGCACCTGATGCTTGCGCAACTGACGCAGCATCAGCTCCCGGCGCTGGTCAGGGATCATAGGTGTACCGCCGGAAATGGCGATCTCCTCTTCAGTGGACATTCGTACTCCTGTACATCAATGAGCCGCCTCAGGCTGCAGGCGGTCCGCGCATCTTAGCCAATCGCTTCGGCAATGGAAGCAGTTGCAGGCTTTTTTGCGCGGTTCGGCTCATCTTTACTCCCGTCGCACTTCAACTCATCCAGTTGCCACCGTCGACGTTATAGGTCTGGGCTACGACGTATTCGCTGTCCGCTGAAGCCAGGAAAATGGCCATGCCGGTCAAATCGTCCGCTTTGCCCATGCGCCCGAAAGGCACTTGTTCGCCCACCAGCCTTTTCTTCTCGCCCAACGGCCGGTTTTCATAGCGGGCGAACAGCGCATCCACGCCGTCCCAGTGTTCGCCATCGACCACACCCGGCGCGATGGCGTTGACATTGATGCCGTGCCTGATGAGGTCCAGCCCGGCCGATTGGGTCAGGCTGATCACCGCAGCCTTGGTCGCGCAATACACCGCCACCAGCGCCTCGCCCCGCCGACCAGCCTGGCTGGCCATATTGATGATCTTGCCGCCGTGCCCCTGGGCAATCATTTGCCTGGCTGCTGCCTGCAAAGTGAACAGGGTGCCCGCGACGTTGATCGAAAACAGCCGTTCGTAACTGTCGCGGGTGATATCGACAATTGGTGCCAGATCAAACAGCGCGGCGTTGTTGATCAGGATATCCAGCTTGCCAGTCTGTGCGACCACAGCGGCGATGGCCTGATCGATGGACGACTGATCCGTGACGTCCATCCGCACCGCATAAGCGTTGGGGCCCAGTTCGGTCGCTGTCGCCTGTGCGCGCTGCAGATCGATATCGGCAATCGCCACGCGCGCACCTTCGTGAATGTACGCCTGCGCAAATGCCCGCCCGATGCCTCGCGCCGATCCGGTGATCAGCGCGCTTTTACCTTCAAGTCGTTTCATGGGTTCATCGTCCGTTCAATACAGTTGAGGGCTGGCGCTCTACTTCGGGTAGCCGGCACGTTTCATCTCGCGCTCGGTCACCGCCTGCGCGGCTGTGAGCGCCTGTTCAGTGGTGGTTTGCCCGGTCACGGCGGCAGAGAACAGCTTGCCGACCGAGGTGCCGATGGCCTGAAACTCGGGAATGGTCACGTACTGGATACCAACGTAGGGCACAGGCTTGGCCGAGGGGTGCGCCGGGTCGGCGTGTTGCATCATTTGCAGCGTGACCTTGGCGAACGGTGCAGCTTTCAGGTAAGCCTCGCTGTAGGTGGAGGCGCGGGTGCCAGGCGGCACGTTGCTGATGCCGTCCGTCTCGGCGACCAGCTGGATATACGCCTTGGACGTCGCCCAGGTGATGAACGCCTTGGCCGCATCCTTGTGCTTGGAGGTGGTCGGTATCGCCAGCGACCAGGCGTAAAGCCATGATGAACCCTTGTCAGTCACTTCAACCGGCGCAGGTGCAAAGCCGACGCTGTCGACCACCTTGCTCTGTTCCTTGTCCGTCGTGAAGGAGCCGGCCACGCTGGCGTCGACCCACAAGGCGCATTTGCCGCTGTTGAACAGCGCGAGGGTTTCGTTGAAGCCGTTGCTCGACACGCCCGGCGGGCCATAGTTTTTCAGGGTGTTGACGTAGAAATTCGCAGCCTTGATCCATTCCGGGCTGGTCAATTGCGGTTTCCATTGCTCATCGAACCAGCGCGCGCCGAATGCATTGGCCATGGTACTGAGCAAAGCGATATTCTCGCCCCAACCGGCCTTGCCGCGCAGGCACATGCCGTAAACGCCCTTGTCGGGCTGATGCAGCTTCGCGGCGAAGTCGCCCAGCTGCGTCCAGGTCGGGTGTTCGGGCATGCTCAAGCCTGCCTGCTTGAACAAATCGGTGCGGTAATAAGTGATGGTGCTTTCGCCATAAAAGGGCAGGGCATAGAGCGTGTCCTTGACTGACAAGCCTTGGCGCACCGAGGGAAAGATATCCTCCAGATCGTAGTCCGGCGCAAGATCGGTAATCGGCTCCAGCCAATGTTTGGCGCCCCATAACGGGGTCTCGTAGGTGCCGATGGTCAACACGTCGAACTGGCCGCCCTGCGTGGCGATGTCGGTGGTCAGGCGTTGGCGCAAAACATTTTCTTCGAGCACTACCCAGTTGAGCTTGATGTCGGGATGCTGCTGCTCAAAGGTTTTCGACAGGCGCTGCATGCGGATCATGTCACCGTTGTTCACCGTGGCGATGGTCACGGTTTCGGCGGCCTGGACGGTCAGGTTGAAAAGGGCGGCGGACACGCCTGCGGACAGGAAAAGCGTTTTCCGAATGTTCATCGTAGTGCTCTCCACCCCGCGCCTTGTCTGGCGGGAGTCATTGTTTTTGTTGTTGGCCACGGTTGAGTCACCCTGGTGGACGGCTTGATTACAGCAGCCCTCAGGGGGCTGAACAAACGCAGCGCGGATGATCGACTGATACTTTTTTAACCGGCCGCGCTCCGGCTGTCCGAAAGCAAAAAAGTATCAGTGCCGGTTTGAACGCGAGCTAGCGCTGGTTGGACGCGAGGGGGTATGTTCAAGCGTCAACAGCGCATTCATAACGATAAAAAGGGGCATCCCGTGCCTGACAGCCGAGCCGCCTTGCTCGAGCAGCGCCCTGCCGAGCTCGAGGTTATTCTCCCGCAGCCCGACCACTGCTTTCGCTGGTACGAGCATGACTATCCCTACGCACTGGCGCGCTGGAACCATCATCCGGAATTCGAAATTCATCTGATCCGCCAAGGCAGCGGCAAGCTGGTGGCCGGGGATTACATCGGTGAGTTCGCGGCAGGGCATGTGGCCCTGATCGGCCCGGATCTGCCGCATGACTGGATCGGCGATCTGGCCCCCGGTGAGCATCTGCCCGGGCGGGACGTGGTTCTGCAGTTTGATGGTGCCGCGTTGCTGGCCTTACGCGGCACGCTGCCGGAGATAGGCGATTTGCAGCGTCTGTTCGAGCAGGCGCGACGTGGCCTTGAGTTCAGCGGTGCAACAGCGGTGCAGGCCGCGCGCCTGCTTGAACAGATCGGCCCGGCTCAGGGGCTGGAGCGGCTGATTCTGTTCCTGCAACTGGTCAACACGCTGATGAAAGCGCCTGCGCAGGAGGTTCGTCTGCTGGCCAGCACCTGGTATGCACCGACCCTGGATGCGCGCAGCTCCGAACGGATCAACAAGGCGTTCGACTATCTGCTGACCGAATTGACCAGCGATATTCGCCTGTCCGTCATCGCGCAGCGGCTGGACATGAGCGATCCGGGTTTTTCACGCTTCTTCAAGCGCACCACGGGCCATTGTTTTATCGACCTGATGCGCAAACTGCGGGTCCAGCGGGCTTGCCGGTTGCTGCTGCACAGCGAGATGTCGGTGTCGGACATCTGCTTTGAAGTCGGCTATGCCAATCTGTCCAACTTCAACCGGCACTTCCGCGTGGAGATGCAGCAGACGCCCAGTGAATACCGGCGCGCCGCTGCATCGGCCTGATCAATGCTCTGCCGGTTCTTTCGCCTGCGGGGCACGGGTAACGGCATTCACCAGCTTGCCGATGGTCAGGCCCTGCAGAAGGATCGACAGCAACACCACGATGTAGGTGATGCTCAGCAGCAGATCGCGTTCCGGCCCGGTCGGCAGCGCCAGCGCCAAGGCCACCGAGACACCGCCGCGCAGGCCGCCCCAGGTGAGGATGCGGATCGTGCCGTGCGGCACCTTGCGCCAGCGACGCAGGAGCAGGATGGCCGGGGCCACGGTGACGAAGCGCGACAGCAGAATCGCCGCTGCCAGCAGGCTGGCCGCAATCAGGTGCTGCCACGAGAACGGCAACAGCAACAACTCCATGCCGATCAGCGCGAACAGCAGTGCGTTGAGCATGTCATCCAGCAGCTCCCAGAAACCGTCCATGTAACGACGGGTCATGTCGTTCATCGCCAGATTACGTCCCAGGTTGCCGATGATCAGGCCGGCCACGACCATCGCGATAGGACCGGACACATGCAGTTCAGACGCCATCGCCGAGCCGCCGATCACCAGCGCCAGCGTGAGCATGACCTCGATCTGATACTGCTCGATGCTCTTGATCATCAGGTACACGGCGTAACCGATCAGGCCGCCGAACAGCACACCGCCCACCGCTTCGTGGGCGAACAGCAGAGCGGTTTCGCCCACCGTCGGCGTTTCGCCCAGCTGCGCGATACCCAGCAGAACGGTAAACACCACCACCGCGGTGCCGTCGTTGAACAGGCTTTCGCCGACGATCGTGGTCTTCAGCGGTTTCGAGGCGTTGGCAGTACGCAACACACCGAGCACCGCAATCGGATCGGTAGGCGAGATCAGTGCACCAAACAGCAGGCAGTACAACGGGCTGACGTGCCAGCCGAACAGGGCGAAGATCCAGTAGGCCAGTGCGCCGATCACCATAGTCGCAATCAGCACCCCGAAAGTCGCCAACAGGCCGATGGGCCAACGGTAGCTCCTCAAATCGCCAAGGTTGACGTGCAGCGCCCCGGCGAACAGCAGGAAGGACAACATCCAGTTCATCAGCAGGTCGCCGAAGTCGATCTGACCGATCAATTGTTGAACGCGATCTTCCAGGCCGGGATAGCCCAGAAAGCTCAGACCCTGCAACAGCAACGAGAACATCAGCGCAGTGACCATCACGCCAATGGTGGGTGGCAGACCGATGAAACGGTAGTTCACGTAGGTCAGCAGCGCAGTGAGGCAGATAAAACCAGCAGCGAGTTCAAGCATCCGTCATTCCAGAGTCCGTAAGTGCAGTGTCTCGATCACCGTAACCGAGCCTGTGTTTGATGGACTGGATCTACGTCCAGACACATCTCGACACGCCACAGTGGGGTTTGCGTTGACCACGCAAAGGCGGTGATGTTGCAAAAAATGCTGGAATCACCCAGCGAAGCTGGATTTGAGACGGGAGAGGCAGGGCATTGCAGACACAAAAAAGTCAGCCCGAATGACGGTCCGGGCTGACGGGGGATGTAACGCTGAGTGGCCTTCCTGGCAGGATCAGAATCATTGGCTGTTTCTGCATCCGCCGAGGACCTGGTACTGAACCGTGTTCAGCTTGCCTTTGGAGTCTTCGTAAGTCATCAGCTTTGGCATCACGCTACAGGTTTGCAGATCCGGGGATTTGCGGACCAGCTTGGCAATGTCCAGCTTCATTCCGTACGTGTATTCCTTGATCTCCGGCATTGGCTTGTTATGGATGGCGGCATACTTCTGCACGCTGGCCTGGTGCTCCTTGATCACCGTAGTGGCTTTGACTTCATCAGAGGTGTAGGCGAAAGCACTGATGGGCGAAAGGATGACCAGAGCAAGTAACAACGATTTGGCTGTGCGCATTTTCTTTTGTCTCCGTTTGAATGTGGCTTAACCCTAACCAATGCGCACTAACCGGAAGGTTGCTGAAACATTACAAATCGGTCATCTCGAAGATGTCAGCTTCCTAACAGTATTGTCATTGTTCGCTCACCTTCCTGTTAGCTCCCCCTCCGTAAGCTTGTTTCATCCCTGACGAGCGCCGAGCGCTGCGCAGGTCCGACATTCAACCGATAAAGGTAACGATGATGAAACTGGTCAAATCGATGGTCTTCGCAGTAGCTGCCTTGTCCGCCAGCGCAGCCTTTGCCGACGACGGTAACGAGTACGCAAGCACAGCGGCTGACAAGATGCGTCTTGCACAGGAACTGCGCTTCAAGGAACAGAACAGCAGCAATAAAGCCGAGCGCTACGTCAATACAGACGACAACGCCAAGGCCGAGCGGTCGACCAAGTCCGAAGGCTGATGCCTTTGATGCCCGACCCGCTGCACCCCCATTCGCCCTTTGTAGCAGCTCCCTGCTCCTTTGGTCGGGGCGAATCTTTAAGCGTCCTTCGGGGCGCTTTTTTTATTCCCGTATCTACAAAAATCGTTATCACGCCCGTGCTCCAGCGCCCGTGGGAGCGAGCTTGCTCGCGAAAAGGCCGGTACAGCCGCCAGAAGGAGTGCACTTGAACCAGGGAATGCAGTTTTGGACGCTCTGCGCCCTATCTTGAATGTTGGCTTGTGTTGGTCAAAGCGTGAGTCATTTTTATTGAATAGACACACGCTGCAGCGCACTTCCTTTCATATTTGTAATCCCGCTGTCACCCCGCCGTTATCTTCGCCACTTCAAGATGGTGCCCCACTGGCAGCTCTCGTACCTATAAAAAGAGCCAGGTCGACATGTTTATAACAATCTGCCGATTAGACGGAGCGCACATGACTCAACTTAAAACACTATCACTGGCCCTGTGCTCGACCCTTGCCGGTGTCGCACCGGCTGCCGTATTCGCCGAAGAGCAAAAAGAAGGCTTCATCGAAGGCAGCACGCTGACCGTACTCAACCGCAACTTCTACATGAACCGCGACCACCGCAACGGCGAATCCAGCCCTACCGGCAATGGTTACTCCGAAGCGTGGGCGCAAGGCATCATCGGGCGATTCCAGTCAGGTTTCACTCAAGGCACCTTCGGCGTCGGGGTCGATGCATTTGCCATGATCGGTATCAAGCTCGACACCGGTGACGGACGCAACGGCGGCCGCAGCGCATTCGACGTGCTGCCGGTCGATGGGGAAGGCCGCGCCCGTGACGAATACACCAAGGTAGGTGGCTCGCTGAAGGCCAGAGCCTTCGACACCGTCGTCAACGTGGGCGATGTGTTTCCCTCCACCCCGGTGGTTGCCTTCGGCGACTCCCGACTGCTGCCGGAAAGCTTTCGCGGCGTTACCGCCGTCAACAACAGCATCAGCGGCCTGACCCTGCAAGGCGGTCGCCTGCACTCCATGAGCCAGCCCGTTTCCAGCAGCATGCGCGACGGTTTCGTCACCTTCTACGGCGGTGCCGTGGACTCTCCATGGGTTGCCTACTTCGGCGGTGACTATCAGGCCACCGACAGGCTGAGCCTTGACCTCTACACCAGCCGACTCAAAGACGCCTGGGATCAGAAATACGCTTCAGCGTCCTACGTGCTGCCGCTCTCAGACGACCTGTCGCTGACCAGCAGCCTGAACTACTACAACGCCACTGACGAAGGCAAAAAACTGCTCGGCGAATTCGACAACGACATCTGGAGTGCAAAAGTCGCCCTCCAATACGGCGCACACACCCTGTCGCTTTCGCACCAGCGCAACGAAGGTGATGACGATTTCGACTACCTCAGGCAGTCCGACTCCATCTACTTGGCCAACTCCATCCAGTACAGCGACTTCAACTCACCCAAGGAGCGCTCGTGGATGGTCACCTACAACCTCGACATGTCCACCTTCGGCGTGAGCGGCCTGTCATTCATGACCCGCTACGGCAAAGGCACCGACGCCGACTACTCCAACGCCAACAGCACCTACATGCGCCGCGACGCACAAGGCAACCCGCTGACCGATCAAAAACGCTGGGAGCGCGATATCGAAGCGAAATACATCGTGCAGACCGGATCACTCAAAGACCTGTCACTTCGCGTGCGCCAGGCAACGACCCGGGCCACGGCGTTCGAATCGGATCTGGATGAGGTGAGGGTGATTGTGGAGTATCCGTTGAGTGTGCTTTGAGGGGGGGATTGAGTGAGGCGTCCTTTGGGGCGCTTCACAATTGACGGGCAGGCGAGGGAACGACCGGTGGCAAGGGCATTCGCTCTGCCCCTTGATATCTGAGTGTTTGGCGACCCGCCTGCCCAGGGTGTTGGCCATGGTCTCGGTTTTGACCAGGCGGTTTTCTCTGTCGTAGGTGAAGGTTTGCCAGCGGACGATGCCGACGATTTTCTCGACCAGATTGCCCCACGCGTCGTACTTGTATTCGTGGTTGCTCCATTGCTTGAGGCGGTCGTCTTTGACGCGGTCAAAGCGGCTGGTGTTGAAGTTCAGGCGGTTGCCGGCAGCGTCGTAGCGGAATTCTTCGCCGTCGAAGCGTTTTTCTGGGTTGTGTTCAAGCAGGCGGCCGTTGGCTTCGTATTCGTAGGTGACTTCGCCACGCAGTTTGTCGAGGGTGCGGCTCAGTTCGCCGGCCGGGTCATATTCGTAGCGGCGGTGGAGCGGGTTGTAGGCGTGCTCGACGTAGCGCTCTGGCTTTATGAGCGGGTTCTGGATCTGTGACAGTTTTTCAGCGGGCAGGGTGGTTGCGTATTGCCAGGTCTTGCGCCCCAGAGCGTCATAGCCGAAGCAACTGGTGAGTTTGCCCTGCGTGCGATAGATCTCGCGGTGCAGGTCATGTCGCTGATCATTTGGCCATCGAGATTCAGTTAATGCAGGTGACCGCTGCCGTAATACAAATGGTTCAGGTGCTGCCCGGTGGGAAGGGTCAGCGTGGTCAGGTTGCTGAGTGGATCGTACTCGTAGGCCAGCGTGCCCTGAGGCGAAGATTCCTGTGTCAGGCGGTCAGTTTCTCGGCAGTGGTACCGAGTTTTCTACCGTCTCTGGGCCTAAGCTCCAGTGTAGTGGTTTTGTTTGATTTTTTAAGGAGCAGATTTTTAATATCCAGAATAATGACTATGTTTTCAATGCCAATAGATTGACAATATTAGTACAAATTTTAAAGTGTCGATTCTTGCCATTTTCCACTGAGTAGAGTCTCCTTTTTTCTAATCATCCATCCTGATTGCGAATTGACTAAAGTGAATTTAAAAGACGCCTCAAGTCCAATAGATTGCTCAACTATAAAAGAAGCGGAATGCTCGCTTTCTTTGTCCATTTCGACCTGGTCTCTTATAGGGTCATACATTGTAGGCTCTCCACACGCCAAACCCTCTAATCGTGCCCAGCTTTTCGGTGACTTTATTGAGTGTTTTTGCAAAATTTCCTCAAGTCTTTTTTTATAGTATTCACTGCATGACTTTGTATCAGTGCCTTTTTCTATTAGAGAAGATTTTTCGCGAAAAAAACTACTTTCCCATTCATTCATGTCGCCTAGAAACTGTATTAGCACATCAAGGGGTTTAGATTTTTTTTCCATGGGTGCCTCTAATTATCAAATATATTAAATAGTGCACGCTTGCCGTTTTGTGAAACATCGTACAATATTTGGTCTGGGCGTGTTGGAGACTTTCCATATACAAACTTTATATCGACGTTTACAGGGCCTTTTTTAGTACATACTCAGCAACGTCCTTTTCGAAGTCTCTAAAAAGCCCTCTGTTAATTCCCGGAAGTTGAGGGAAGACACCATTTTTTCCTCCAGCTCCACCGAGTAGCTTAGCGATTATGTGACCAGCATCATCGTCCGGATTTCCAAGACTTCTCGCCCAACTCCGGGACGACGTGTTTGTCGCAGTTCCGCCTTTTTTGATGTCGGCCTTGGTAATCGTAGCCGCTGCTCGCAAAGGCTGTCCTGCGGTGCCTCGGGTAACACTCGCATTGACGCACCAGCCTAACGGATCAACCCACCCATTAGGATTAGGCGCATCTTGATAAAGATTCTCCCAACCACTCAGCCCAATCGGATGCGGTGTAATAAACCTTCAAATCGCCGGATCGTAATACTGGGACGTTTCGTAGTGAAGGTTTCCTATGCTTTTTGTTGAATTAATCAAGCGGTCACTTGTCTGGTTGTTTGATTTTATTTTTAGAGATGAACGACATTGCGTGTATGATGCTGTTGTTAACGCGGTTTATAATAAAAATCAATACTTCTTTATCTATGTGTACGGAGGCCCAACTCGTTGGCATGTCTTTTGGTAGTTTTTTTAATTTCTCAATACATGTCTGAGCGCCTACAAGTGGTCTTTTTTCTAACTGCAGCCTCTCCATTCTATAATTAACAATTTCTTTAAGCTCTGAGCATTTATGTATGTCGTACCTATCTATGTTAATGCCGTTCACCAAAGCCTTATCTTTTTTTGAGCAAGATAGTAAGGCTCTGGTGTCTTTGTCAATGTCGTTAATTGACAGTGCCTCGTCAATGGTTTGAGTGGTTATTGACTTTTTAGAGTTCATCTGGAGTAAATACCTGTAATTTATCTCTTATGCCCTTAAGTAAAATTTCTGACTCGCCATATTCATCAGGCGAAAACTCCCAGCGCCATGTATCACCTGGCTTAGGTGCCCCGGTCGGTGTTCCTAAAATTACACCTCCCGGGCCTTGTCTATTAGCCCACCATTTAGCGATTTCTAGATCTTTCGTCCATGATGTGTAAGAACTTATATCAGATACATCACCGCCGTTGTGCGATGCAGGACTAATATCACTATCAATTTTGCCTGGCCTAGCCACACCTCTCTTAGCATCATCAATAGCTGGATGGTTGGCGCTCACTCCCCGGAACAGTTCGCAAGCCCAACCCAGAGCATCAGTCCATCGAATTGGATTAGGCGCATACTGATAGAGATTCACACCACCAGCCAACCCAATCGGATCCTGCGTAATAAACCGTCCAATCTCCGGATCGTAATACCGAAACGTGTTGTAGTGAAGCCC
>NZ_LKGW01000117.1:0-57277 GCF_001467335.1 Pseudomonas sp. ICMP 10191 | reverse complement strand
AAACGATGTATCGCCGATGGTAGTGTGGGGTTTCCCCATGTGAGAGTAGGTCATCGTCAAGATTGAATTCCAAAAACCCTCATCGCTTACGCGTTGAGGGTTTTTGTTTGTCTGGGGTTGCAGAAACCTCTGCATCCTCCTGAGCTCATAACTCTACCTCTCCGGCAGTCATCCAGACCCACGTGCTTATGGCAATCCGGCGCGCTTGCCCTTATGGTTCGGCATCAGGTTCCACGCACCCGTCAAGGAAGCAAGCATGTCCGTTACAACCTCTCTGAGTGCAGGCTTCATGGTGGTTCAAGGCAACCGCCCGGATGAACTGCGCAGTCTGGTTGTGTCCTGGATGCGGCGATATCCATTGGCGCCCCTGGAAAACGAGATTGCTCTGGTGCAGAGCAACGGCATTGCGCAATGGTTGAAGCTGGCCTTGGCCGAAGATGCCCAGGATGAAGACAACGGTGGCTGTGGTATCGCCGCCGCCATAGACGTCCAGTTGCCCGGCAGTTTCATGTGGACGCTGTATCGCATGGTGCTGGGTGCAGATGAGATCCCCCAGACTTCCTTGCTCGACAAGACCCCTTTGACCTGGCGCTTGATGCGCTTGCTGCCGTCGCTGATCCATCAGCCGCACTTCGAACCCCTGCAGCGCTTCCTGACCGACGACACTGATCTGCGCAAGCGTTATCAACTGTCCGAGCGCCTGTCCGATCTGTTCGACCAATACCAGGTTTACCGTGCGGACTGGCTGGAAGACTGGGCCGCTGGCCGTCATCAATTGCGCGACGTACGAGGTCAGTCCAGACCATTGTCAGCTGCCAATTGCTGGCAGGCCGAACTGTGGCGTGCGTTGCTGGACGACGTCGGGGCTGAAGGGATGTCGCAGAGCCGCGCGGGCGTGCATCAGCGTTTCATCGAGCGCATCGGCAACATGACCGAAGCGCCGCCGGGCTTGCCGGCACGGGTCATCGTTTTCGGCATTTCGTCACTGCCTGCACAAGCGCTCGAGGCGTTGGCAGGGCTGGCCAGATTCAGTCAGGTTCTGCTCTGTGTCCACAACCCGTGTCGCCACCACTGGACCGATATCGTCGCCGACAAGGACCTGCTGCGTCACCAGTACAAACGTCAGGCGCGCAAGAGCGGAATGCCGATGGTCCTCGACCCGCAGGCGCTGCATCAGCATGCTCACCCGTTGCTCGCGGCCTGGGGCAAGCAGGGACGTGATTACATCAACCTGCTGGACAGCCATGACGATCCACGCAGCTACCGTTCCTCGTTCAAGGACGAGCGCATTGATCTGTTCAGTGAAGCGGAGCCCACCACACTGCTGAACCAGTTGCAGGACGATATTCTCGAGCTGCGTCCGCTGGATGAAACCCGTGAGCTCTGGCCGGCAGTCGATCCTCTCGAGGACCGCTCGATCCGCTTCCATGTGGCTCACAGTGCGCAGCGCGAAGTGGAAGTGCTGCATGACCAGCTACTGGCGAGATTCAGCAAAGACCCTGGCCTGCGTCCGCGTGACGTGATTGTCATGGTCCCGGATATCGACAGCTATGCCCCACACATACGAGCGGTATTCGGACAGATCGAACGCGAAGACCGTCGCTTCATCCCCTTTACGCTGGCTGATCAGGGCCAGCGCGGCCGCGAGCCGTTGCTGATTGCCGTCGAGCACCTGCTCAAACTCCCGGACAGCCGTTTCCCGGTCAGTGAGATTCTTGACCTGCTGGACGTTCCAGCCTTGCGAGCACGCTTCAGGATTCAAGAGCGCGACCTGCCAACACTGCATCGCTGGATCGAAGGCGCAGGCATTCGTTGGGGGCTTAATGCTCAGCAGCGGGCCGGCCTCGGGCTGCCGGATGCCCTTGAGCAGAACAGCTGGCATTTCGGCCTGCGTCGCATGTTGCTGGGTTACGCCGTGGGTGCCGGGGCGGCTTACGACGGCATCGAACCTTACGATGAGATCGGCGGGCTTGATGCGGCGTTGATCGGTCCGCTGGTCGCGTTGATTGATGCTCTTCAGGTCGCCCACACAGAGTTGTCGACACCCACCACTCCGGAAGCGTGGGGTGCCCGCCTGCAATCGCTGCTGCAGTTGTTCTTCCTCGCCGACAGCGAGCATGACGACTACCTGCTTGCCCAACTGGAAACACTGCGCGAGAACTGGCTGGAAACCTGTGCAACGGTAAGGCTGACCGAAGAGCTGCCGCTGACCGTGGTGCGTGAGGCCTGGCTGGCCGGGCTCGATCAAGGGCGCCTGTCCCAGCGTTTTCTGGCGGGCTCGGTCAACTTCTGCACGCTGATGCCCATGCGCGCCATCCCGTTCAAAGTGGTCTGCCTGTTGGGCATGAACGACGGCGATTATCCGCGCGCGCAACCACCGCTGGATTTCGATTTGATGGGCAGCGATTACCGCCCCGGCGACCGTTCCCGGCGTGAAGACGATCGTTACCTGTTGCTGGAAGCCTTGCTCTCGGCCAGGGACCAGTTGTATGTCAGTTGGGTTGGCCACAGCATTCGTGACAACAGTGAGCGTCCAGCTTCGGTGCTCATCGGTCAGCTTCGCGATCACCTCGCCAGCGGCTGGAAGCTGGCCGGCGAGACCGATCCGGACGTTAAACAGGATGATGAGCGCTTGCTGAAAGCCCTGACTGTGAATCACCCCTTGCAACCCTTCAGCGCCAATTACTTCCACGCCGGCACGGGGTACTTCAGCTTCGCCCGCGAGTGGCGTCTGCTGCATGAAACCGACCTTCAGGTGCCCGTGCCTCAAGCGCTGCCGCCTCATGAACAGGAAGAACCGCTGTCCATTGCGCAGCTACAGGATTTCCTGAGAAACCCGGTAAAACATTTTTTCAGCCAGCGCCTGAAGATCTATTTCGAAGTTGCTGAAGCGCCGCTCGCCGACGAAGAGCCGTTCGTGCTCGATGCCCTTGAGCGCTATGGCCTGAGTGAAAGCCTGCTTGGCGCAGGTATGTCCTCGCCGGACAATATGGATGCTGCTCTACAGACTCAGGCGCTGAAACTGCAAGCCAGTGGTCTGCTGCCGCTCGCAGGTTTCGGCACCTTGATGCAGAGCGAGCTGATCGAGCCGCTGCCTGACGTACTCAGGCGCTACCACGATCTGTTGACCCTCTGGCCCGAGACCCTGAGCAGCGCTTTACCGATCAGCTTCGGCCATGCGGGTGTCAGCATCGACGGCTGGCTGGGCGGGTTGCACCGTAACGCCCGTGCCGAGCTGTTGCTGGTTACCGCCATTCCCAACAGCATCGGCTCGAAAAAGACCCGCAAGTGGCACCGGTTGATTCGGCCGTGGGTCAACCATCTGGTGGCGTGCGCTTGCGACCTGCCGTTGAGCACGGCACTGGTCGCCAGTGATGAAACCCTGATGCTGGAGCCGCTGGACAAGGCGAGTGCCGTCACCACACTCAACCACTTGCTGACGGCCTGGCTGCACGGCATGCAGGAACCTCTGCCTGTCGCGGTCAAAACCGCCTTCGCCTGGTTGGGCCAGCCTGCCGACAAAGCCGAAGCGGCTGCCCGCAAAGCCTACGAAGGTGACGGACAGACCACCGACGGCGAGCGCCGCGAGAGCACGGCACTGGCCCGGCAGTTTCCGGACTTTGACGCACTGATGGGCAGTGAAGAATTCGCAGGCTGGTGCGAGACGCTTTACAAACCGATTTACGATGCGCCGTGGCAGTCGTTGTCCGGCGGGGAGGGTGGCGCATGAGCGAGCAATCCCTTCCTCTCGCGCTGCGCTTTCCACTGCGCGGCAGCCAGTTGATCGAGGCCAGCGCTGGCACCGGCAAGACCTTCACCATCTCCGCTCTGTACTTGCGTCTGGTGCTCGGCCACGGCACCGAGCAGTCCGGCTTTGGTCGCGAACTGCTGCCGCCGCAGATTCTTGTGGTGACCTTTACCGATGCCGCAACCAAAGAATTGCGTGACAGAATCCGTACCCGGCTGGCGGAGGCCGCTCGCTTCTTCCGTGACGAGATCGCCGCCCCCGATGGCCTGATTGCCGATCTGCGTGAACAGTTCGAAGCGTCGCTATGGCCAGCCTGCGCCAGCCGTCTGGACATTGCCGCACAGTGGATGGACGAGGCCGCGGTCTCGACCATCCACAGTTGGTGCCAGCGCATGTTGCGCGAACACGCATTCGATAGCGGCAGTCTGTTCACCCAGACGCTGGAAACCGACCATAGCGATTTGCTCGGCGAAGTCCTGCGCGATTACTGGCGCCGCTTCTGTTACCCCATGAGCGGCGACGCATTGCTTTGGGTGCGGGAAAACCTCAGCGGTCCGGCGGCGTTGCTGCCGCGTGTGCGAGGCCTGTTCGGCCGTGATCGCAGTCCACTCACTCAGGAACCGGCCGAACTGATTGCGGCGTCATTGCAAGAGCGCCGGGCAGCGCTTGCCGCGCTGAAAGCGCCGTGGGCCGTGTGGGCCGACGAGTTGTATGCGCTCTGCCAGGACGCGGTCGCTCGCAAGGCAGTCGACGGCCGCAAGATGCAGGAACGCTACTTCAAACCCTGGTTTGAAAAACTTGCTGCCTGGGCCGCTGACGACACACAGGAAGCGCTGGATCTGGGCACCGGTTTCACTCGTCTGACCCCCGACGGCATTGCCGAAGCCTGGAAGAGCGAGCCACCTGTGCACCCGGCCTTCGAGGCCATGGCACAGTTGAAGGCGGCGCTCGACGGTTTGCCCAAACCCGATGCTGCTGTGTTGCAGCATGCGGCGCAGTGGGTCAGCGCGCGCTTTGAAGAAGAGAAGCGTCGCCGCGCCGAGATGGGCTTTGATGACATGCTGCTCAGGCTCGACGCGGCCCTGCATGGCGCGGGCGGCGAGCGTCTGGCCACCCTGATTCGCGAGCAGTTTCCGGTGGCGTTGATCGACGAATTCCAGGACACCGACCCTGTCCAGTACCGGATCTTCGACAGCATCTATCGTCTTGAGGCCAACGATGAGCAGACCGGGCTGTTCCTGATTGGCGACCCGAAACAGGCGATCTACGCGTTTCGCGGCGCCGATATCTACACCTACCTGCGTGCCCGCCAGGCGACTGATGGCCGTTGGCATACGCTGGACACCAACTACCGCTCCAGTCATGCGATGGTCGAGTCGGTCAACCACGTCTTCACGCGGGCAGAGCAACGAGAGCAAGGTCGCGGTGCGTTCCTGTTTCGTGATGAGCACGGCAATCAGGTGCCGTTCTCCGATGCGCTGGCCCAAGGCCGCAAAGAGACGCTGCACGTCGACGGCGCTCCCCTGACGGCGCTGACGGTCTGGCACTTGCCAAGCGACCAGCCGGTGTCCGGCATGGTTTATCGTCAGCAGTTGGCGGCCAGTTGCGCGAGCGAGATCGTGCGTCTGCTCAACGCCGGTCAACAGGGCCGTGCCGGTTTCGTTACGCCCGACAACACTCTGCGCGGGCTGCGTCCGGCCGACATTGCGATTCTGGTCCGCGACGGCAAGGAAGCGCAGGCGGTGCGTCAGCAACTGACCGCGCGTGGTGTGCGCAGCGTGTACCTGTCCGACAAGGATTCGGTGTTCGCCGCTCAGGAAGCCCACGACCTGCTGTCCTGGCTCAAGGCCTGCGCCGAGCCGGACTCCGAACGCACACTGCGTGCCGCGCTGGCGTGTATCACGCTGGACCTGCCGCTGGCCGAACTGGAGCGCCTGAATCAGGACGAGCTGGCGTGGGAGCGGCGCGTCATGCAGTTTCGTGGCTATCGCGCCATATGGCGCAGCCAGGGCGTGCTGCCGATGCTGCGCCGTCTGTTGCACGACTTTGCCCTGCCACAGACCTTGATGACCCGCAACGATGGCGAACGAGTACTCACCAACCTGCTGCACCTGTCTGAACTGCTGCAGCAGGCCGCCGCCGAACTGGATGGCGAGCAGGCGCTGATCCGTCATCTGGGCGACCATCTGGCACTCTCCGGCCAGGCCGGGGAAGAGCAGATCCTGCGTCTGGAAAGCGATGAGCAACTGGTCAAGGTGGTCACCATCCACAAGTCCAAGGGCTTGCAGTACCCGCTGGTGTTCCTGCCGTTCATTTGCTCCTCGAAACCGGTGGACGGCAGCCGCTTGCCTCTTCAGTTTCATGACGCCGACGGCAAGTCCCAGATAAGCCTGCAGCCTACCGAGGCGCTGATTCAGCAAGCCGATGATGAGCGTCTGGCCGAAGACCTGCGTTTGCTCTACGTCGCACTCACCCGATCGGAACATGCCTGCTGGCTGGGCGTCGCCGACCTCAAGCGTGGCAATGCCAACACCTCGATGCTGCACCGTTCCGCACTGGGTTACCTGCTGGGCGGTGGCGCAGTGCTGGCCGAGTCGGCGGAGCTGAACGTCTGGCTGCGTGATCTTGCCCAGGGGTGTGACGCGATTGCCTTGCAATCTGTGCCGGAGCCCACCGACGAGCGCTTCAGTGCGCCGCGCAACGAAGCGGCGCTGGTCAAGCTGCTGGTGCCCAAACGCCGCGCTGCCGAGAACTGGTGGATCGCGTCCTACAGCGCCCTGCGCATCGGCGACACGGTAACGGCCGGTGCCGATGAGTCGCCTGACAGCCCGCAGGCACAGAAACTGTTCGACGACGAGCGTCTGGACCCTGAAGCCCCGCGCGACATCCTGACCAGCGGCGGCGATATCCATCGTTTTCCGCGTGGCCCCAATCCCGGCACCTTTCTGCACGGGCTGCTCGAGTGGGCTGGCAACGAAGGGTTTGCGATGACCGCGCACGCGCCGGAGAAACTGCAGGACGCCGTCGCCCGGCGCTGCAATCGACGCGGTTGGGCAGGCTGGATCAATACCCTGAGCGATTGGCTGCAACACATGCTGAACATGCCGTTGCGCCTGTCGCCGGACGCCGCACCGGTGGCCCTGGGCGAACTGGATCAGCCCAATCAGTACCGTGTGGAGATGGAATTCTGGTTCGCCAGCAATAACGTCAACGTCGCGCAGATGGACGCCCTCGTGCGCCGCTTCACCCACGACAACGCACCGCGTGCTGGGACCGAGACGGTCTCGCTCAACGGCATGTTCAAGGGCTTTATCGACCTGACGTTCGAACACGAAGGCCGGTATTACGTGGCCGACTACAAGTCCAACTGGCTGGGCAGCGACGACAGTGCGTACACCCAGCTGGCGATGGAAACCGCCATTCTCGACAACCGCTACGACCTGCAATACGTCCTCTACCTGCTGGCCCTGCACCGTCAGCTCAAGACGCGAATGGCCGACTACGATTACGACCAGCACATGGGCGGCGCGCTGTACCTGTTTCTGCGCGGCAGTCGCTCGGCCTCTCAGGGAGCGTATTTCACCCGTCCGCCACGTGAACTGATCGAGAGTCTGGACCTGCTGTTTCAGGGCAAACCGATAGCGCATGACCTGCCGGGAGCATTGGCATGAGCCGCTCGTTCGATGATCTGTTGCCTACCGCGCTGGACGATATCAGCCTCGCGGAGTTGAGCCCGCTGACGCGTGTCAGCGATCTGCTGATCCTGCTCGAACGTTGGGTCGAGCGCGGCTGGTTGCGTGCTCTGGACAAGGCGTTCGTCGCGTTCCTCAGTGACCTCGATCCGCACGCCGATCCGTTGGTGCTGGTGGCTGCGGCGCTTACCAGCCATCAGCTCGGCCACGGTCACGTCTGCCTTGACCTGTACGAGACCCTCAAAGAACCGGACTTCGCCCTGTCACTGCCACCCGAAGGCGATCAGCAGAGCGCGCCGATGCTGCTGCCCTCACAACTGCTGGCAGCACTGGATGGCGCCGCCTGGTGCCAAGCGCTGGCCGGCAGCATGCTGGTTGCCGAGGTGGGCGATTCAAGTGCCGAAGCGCGACAAAAACCACTGGTGCTGGCCGAGCGGCGTCTGTACCTGCGCCGCTACTGGACTTACGAACGGCGTATCGCAGCAGCCTTGCGTCAGCGCCTGGCACAGCGTGAAACGCCGCCGGAGGATCTGCCGCAGCAACTCGACGCATTGTTCGGCCCGGCCAATTCTTCGCTACAAGCTGTCATCGACTGGCAGAAACTTGCCTGCGCACTGGCGACCCGCAAGGGCTTCAGCATCATCACCGGCGGCCCCGGCACCGGCAAAACCACCACGGTGGTGCGTCTGCTGGCCTTGTTGCAGGCCCCGGCGGTACAGAGTGGCCAACCGCTGCGCATTCGTCTCGCGGCACCTACCGGCAAGGCGGCGGCACGTCTGACCGAGTCCATCAGTCAACAGGTGCAGAGCCTGGATGTCAGTGACGACGTACGACAGAAAATCCCCAGCGAGGTGACCACCGTGCACCGCTTGCTGGGCAGTCGCCCCGGTACCCGGCACTTCCGCCACCATGCGGGCAATTTACTGCCGCTGGATGTGCTGGTGGTTGATGAAGCCTCCATGATCGACCTGGAAATGATGGCCAATCTGCTCGACGCACTGCCGCCGCATGCACGCATGGTTCTGCTGGGTGACAAGGACCAGCTGGCGTCCGTTGAGGCGGGGGCGGTACTCGGGGATTTGTGCCGCGACGCCGAAGAAGGTTTCTACAGCCCCGACACCCAGGCCTGGCTGGAAGCCGTCAGCGGCGAAGACCTCGGCAAGGGCGATTTGCGCCAGGGCGATGCACAGCAGCATCCGTTGGCCCAGCAAGTGGTGATGCTGCGCCACTCGCGTCGCTTCGGCCAAGGCAGCGGCATCGGCCAGCTGGCCCGGCTGGTCAACCAGCAACAGGACCAACATGCCCGCGCGCTGCTCTCGGCGGGCAGTCACGACGACCTGTTCGCCCTGGCACTCAAGGGCGAGCAGGACCTCAAGTTCGAACGCCTGGTCCTCGACGGTCTTGGCAGGGGCGAGCAAGGCCCGCAGGGTTACCGGCATTACCTGAACGTACTCGCCGCCGAACGTCCCGCCGACGATTCGGCACTGGACGACGCGTGCTGGACCCGTTGGGCGCGCTCGGTACTCAGCGCCTTCGACGCCTTTCAACTGCTGTGTGCCGTGCGCAAAGGCCCGTGGGGTGTGGAGGGTTTGAACCAGCGCATCACTCACGCGCTGTTCAACGCGAAGCTGATCGAAAGCGAACAGCAATGGTACGAAGGTCGCCCGGTGCTGATGACCCACAACGACTATGGCCTCGGCCTGATGAACGGCGACATCGGCATCACCTTGCGCCTGCCCGAGCGCGACGGCGAGGGCAAACAGGTGTTGCGCGTCGCCTTCCCCCGCAACGACGGCAGCGAAGGCGTACGCTTCGTCCTGCCCAGCCGCCTCAACGAGGTCGAAACCGTGTACGCCATGACCGTACACAAATCCCAGGGCTCGGAATTCGCCCACACCGCCTTGATCCTGCCCGAAGCGCTCAACCCGGTACTGACCAAGGAGCTCATCTACACCGGCATCACCCGCGCCAAGCACTGGTTCAGCCTGATCGAACCGCGGCAGGGCATCTTCGAAGAAGCCCTGCGCCGCAAGGTCAAACGTCTGAGTGGTTTGATGTTGGGGCTTTGAGCAGCACTCGACTCTCGTGCCGATGCTCCGCGTTGGCATGCTGTCGGTGATGCTTTACGAGGGCTGTCAGTCCTGTGGGCGCAGCCCCGGCCGCAACAACCTGAGAGTTACGTGCGTCGTTTCTCGAGAGCGGAAAACAGGTACATACCGGCCAGTAAGGCTAATAGGAATATGAGGATTTTCCAGTGTCCTGTAAGCAGAGTGGCGACCGCTGGCCCAGGGCAGATTCCCGCAATGCCCCAGCCAATCCCGAACACCAGGCTGCCAACGATCAAGCGGGCGTCCAGCTGGGTTTTCACCGGGAGCTGCATACGGGCACCCAGCAAGGATTGCCTGTTCCTGCGCGCCCAGTTCAGGGGGACGACCGCCACCGAGATAGCACCTGCCATTACCAGAGCAAGCGATGGATCCCACGTTCCGCTTACATCAAGAAAGGCCAATACCTTGGCAGGGTTTGCCATGCCAGCCAAAAGCAGACCAAAGCCAAATATCAAGCCTGCAAAAAATGCGGTCACCTTGAGCATCTTCAGACCCCCAGTACATGGCGACTGACGTATACCGTCGCAAATCCGGTAGCCATAAAGCATAGCGTCGCCACGATGGAGCGAGGAGACAAGCGGGATATCCCGCACACACCATGACCACTCGTACAGCCCGAACCGTAACGGGTACCCACGCCAACGAGCAGGCCCGCGATGACCAGAACGGGCCATTCTGAATTAATTTCTATCTCCGGCAACGCTGTGAACGCCGCCCACAATAATGGCGAAATCAACAGGCCAAGCAGGAACAGCGCCTTCTCGCCCCAGCCTTCACTGCCCAATTGCAAAAAGCCCCCCAACACGCCGCTGATGCCGGCAATACGACCATTCGCGAGAACGAACAAGCTGACGGCCAGCCCTATCAAGGCTCCTCCGCATAATGACGTCCAGGGTGTGAAGTTGATCCAATCAATGCTCATTTCGTATTNGGGGGGGGGGGCGTTGACTGGTAAAGCACTATCACCGGCATGATAACCGTCTGCCCGGGTGGGTTGCGCGGCTGCTGTGCGAGAGTTAATGGAGGAGTCAGCTATCGGCTCGGCCTACCAAGGCAGCCATGGGAGTATCTTCTGTGTTTACTCATTGGCTGCGCCGAGTTTGACTTGACGCTGGTAGCACGCCTCAGGGCCGGAAGGCGTCTGGTCGCCCCGGACACTGTTTCAGACGAGCAATGACGTCAGGCGCCGTTTTGGCTGTGTCGATCCTGCCGATATCATCAAGATAGATGTCTATCGTACTTCCCCATTTAGGCGTGATGTCGATGCACCGCTTGAAACCCTTATCGGTCCACCAATCGAACATCATGAAGAAGTCCTTATCAGGGAATATGTAGCTGAACTCAACGGCTGAGCCGCCGTGCCTGATATCGCCCCTGTGGATTCTGTCCTGAGTGTTCCACACGTATCGAAACTCCTCCTTGCTATTCGGAGAAAAATTGACGGCTACGACCGGCGAGGAAAAATACCAAAAAGCCACAGGAAGGATGCCGAGTAGAAGAAACATCCAGCGGCCATATCGGATCCTGGGTTTATGGACAGGCATGTATTTGGACCCCTTTACCCCATGGCTGGGGCGGTACTGCAAGCATTTCGTCCATGACCATCTTTGCAGTGACGCTTCCTTTAGGATGTCGTCCGCGTTCTGCTTGGGTGCTGTGATGGGTTTACTTTGGTAGTGCTGGTAGGGCACCTTAGGACCGAAAAGGGTCAGGTTCCCCGGCACACTGTTTTAAACGAGCGATAACATCATGGTCAGTCGCAGCAGTGTCGATTCGACCTTTATCATCAAGGTAAATTTCTATCATCCGCCCCCATTTCGGTGTTACGTAGAAACACCTCTGAAATCCCTTGTCGGTCCACCAATCGAACCTCATGAAGAAATCTTTATCAGGGAAGATTTGGCCCCACTCGACCGCTGAGCCGCCACCTGCGGGCATGTCACCCTTATAGATTTGATGCTGAGTGTTCCAGATGTATCGAAACTCTTCCTTTCCTTCATGAGAAAAATTTACTGCCACGACTGGAGAAGCTAAGTACCAAAAAGCGATAGGGCCGACCAATAGGCCAACAAGCAGCCAACGGCCATGCCCGGTTTTAGTTTTGCTTGCATTTGTGTTCACGGATGCCTTTTCCCCATGCTCCAGGTGCTACTGCAAGAACTTCCTTCATTACCATTTGTGCCGTAATTCCACCGGTGGGGTTTTGGCTGAACAGCTTGATCCCAATGCTAATCGAAATCCGGTCTGGGGCGTCGTCCCATGCACGGAGTCCATCAATGTCGGCCGAGCGATTAGGCCCCGGAAGTTTTCTTTCCTCTTTCGGTTTCTGTAGGACCTCGACTGCTTTCCTGAGTGTGTCTGAAACGATCTGCTCAGCACCTGCGCCATCCAAAAGGATGCTTTCGGAAAGCCCACCAACTCGCCCGACGTATCCATAGTGAATGTTCGACCAGATGTCATAGAAGTAATCGTAATCGCCCTGTTTGTGGTAGACGACGCCATCGTATTTCGCGGCGAGTATCGGTTTGTGGTCCCACGGGCGATTCTGACCAACACGTTCTGCCCAGATAGCAAAAGCCTTTGCTTGCATACCGGCCGCCATGCTGTAGAAATCCGGGCCGGGACCAAGGCGCAAGTAAAATGGAAGCGCCTCATACTCCTTCATCTTTGCCGCCGCATCGAAGCTATTGAGGTCTCTCATCTGACGAACTTCTGGACTATTGATGTTGGCGTTCATCTCTCCAGCAATATAAGTCGCCAGCTCTTCCATCCTGTCAGGGTGTTTGCAAACAACAGGTTCCGCTTTTGACTCAGGCTGCGCATCTGACTTCTCACCAGCGGCCTCAGGGCCTACCGAAGCGTTCGCCGCCAAGGCTTTCTCCGTGAGCTTCGGGTCAGCCAGCAAGGTCGCCATCTTCTCGTCGTCCACGGAACCGTCTGGCCGGAAGGCCCCCAGCACCATGAAGTTAATAAGGGGCGCGCCACCAGCGTCGCCCATGACGAAGCCGCCACCCACATTGCCTGAGCCCGTGATGATTGTCCCGCCGTGACTGGTGGGGCTTCCTAGGTGGGCCATAGGACGGCCATTCACCAGAATGGAAGGAAAGCCTGTAGTGATGACCGCGCCACACCCGCAGGTATCCCCCACACGTGCCGCGCCCATGCCGTTGATGTTGACGTCATCGGATGCAGAAGCGATAGGCGTTGTACCGTGCCCCGGTAATGGGCAGGCTTGCTTGTCGCCCAATCGGGCTGAAGAAATCATTGCATCCCGTCCCTGCGTTTTGATCCGTAAACAACCAGCGTTTAGTTGACGCGTGGGAGGCTACCGGAAGCGCAAAAAGCGGTATGTAGGGGAAATCTTAGTTTTGCGAAGGACCTTGAGAACCTGATCTAAAAGTCGGGGTCACCTCAATGGGAGCGGACCAGCATCAGTATGACAAACCGCCAACTCCGGTCTGCCCCGCGACTATAAGGCCACCTGATCCCTCGAAAATCTGTCATTGAAGGAAGCGAATAGCGCGGTTTTCCCCCAACAGAAACCCCTTATTCAACTCCGTCACCTCCCGAATGTAATCCCACAGCAACGTGATCCGCTTCAACTTGCGCAGGTCCTCCCGGCAGTACATCCAGAATTGACGAGTAATGTTCACTTCCTCCCTCAGCACCGGCAGCAGCCGTGGGTCTTGAGCGGCGAGGAAGCATGGCAGGATGGCCAGTGCGCGGCCCTGCAGGGCGGCGGTGTATTGGGCGATGACGCTGGTGCTGCGCAGCCGTGCCTGGGCGTTGGGCAGCAGGTTGCTCATGTACAGCAGCTCGGAGCTGAACGCCAAGTCGTCGACGTAGCTGATGAAGACGTGCTCGCTCAGGTCCGCTTTGTGTTCGATGGGCGAGTGGTTGTCGAGGTAGGCCTGGGTGGCGTACAGACCCAGGCTGTAATCGCAGAGTTTGCAACACACGTAAGGACCGTGTTCGGGGCGCTCCAGGGCGATGACGATATCCGCCTCGCGCTTAGACAGGCTGATGAAGTGCGGCAGCGGCAGGATGTCCAGCGAAATGCTCGGGTAGCTGTCGAGAAAGTGGCTCAGTTGCGGGGTGATGAAGAAGCTGCCGAAGCCTTCGGTGCAGCCCATGCGCACATGCCCTGATAGCGCGACGCTGGACCCGGAAACCTGTTCGCAAGCCATGTGCAGTGTGCTTTCGATGGACTCGGCATAACCCAGCAGGCGCTGACCTTCGGCGGTCATGATGAAGCCGTTGGTGCGCGATTTCTCGAAAAGCAGTGTGCCCAGTGAGGTTTCCAGCGAGTTGATGCGCCGCGACACGGTGGTGTAGTCAACGCCCAGACGCCGGGCCGCGCTGCTGACTTTTCGGGTGCGTGCCACCTCAAGGAAAAACTTCAGGTCATCCCAGTTCAACAGCCCCAGGGAGGTGATGTTTTTTTGCATGTTGACCCTGCTTTTATCTTCGTTCTTGTTAGAAGTTTGCACATCTATACTCCAAAGCACGCCCCCTGACCAATTCAAAAACAAGACTGCCGGGAGGCCACGCTCATCCTTCTGCACAAGCTGTGGATGCGTGGTTTGCTGAAGGGAGAATCGCTGAAATGAATGCCTCACTGAACCACACGACGACCTCGATTGCTCGCGTGAAACTGCTGATCAACGGCGAGTGGACCGACTCGCAAAGCAGCGAATGGCAAGACATCGTCAATCCCGCCACTCAGGAAATCCTCGCCCAGGTGCCATTCGCCACGGCCAGTGAAGTGGACGCCGCTGTCGCCGCTGCTCACGCGGCCTATCGAACCTGGCGTGAAACACCCATTGGTGTGCGTATGCGCATCATGCTCAAGTTGCAGGCGCTGATCCGCGAGCACTCCAGGCGCATCGCGGCGGTACTCAGTGCCGAGCAGGGCAAGACGCTGGCCGATGCCGAGGGCGATATTTTTCGGGGCCTGGAAGTGGTCGAGCACGCCTGTTCGATCGGCACGCTGCAAATGGGCGAGTTTGCCGAGAACGTCGCCAGTGGCGTTGACACCTATACCCTGCGCCAGCCGATCGGTGTGTGCGCCGGGATCACGCCGTTCAACTTCCCGGCGATGATTCCGCTGTGGATGTTTCCGATGGCGATCGCCTGCGGCAATACATTCGTGCTCAAGCCTTCCGAGCAGGATCCGCTGTCGACCCTGTTGCTGGTCGAGCTGGCGATCGAGGCGGGGGTGCCGCCCGGTGTGCTCAACGTGGTGCATGGTGGCAAGGAGGTGGTGGACGCGATCTGCACGCACAAGGACATCAAGGCTGTTTCCTTCGTCGGTTCAACGGCGGTCGGCACGCATGTCTACGATCTGGCCGGTCGGCATGGCAAGCGGGTGCAGGCAATGATGGGGGCGAAGAATCATGCCGTGGTGCTACCCGATGCCAACCGTGAGCAAACGCTGAACGCGCTGGTGGGCGCGGGTTTCGGTGCGGCGGGTCAGCGGTGCATGGCGACCTCTGTGGTGGTGCTGGTCGGCGCGTCTAGACAGTGGCTGCCCGACCTCAAGGCACGGGCGCAGACTCTCAAGGTCAATGCCGGTAAGGAGCCGGGCACTGACATCGGGCCGGTGATTTCACGAAGGGCCAAACAACGCATTCTGGATCTGATCGAGAGCGGCGTGCGTGAAGGCGCGACGCTGGAACTGGATGGTCGGGAGGTTTCGGTTCCGGGTTACGAGGGCGGCAACTTCGTGGGGCCGACCTTGTTCTCGGGCGTCACCACCGACATGCAGATCTACACCCAGGAAATTTTCGGGCCGGTGCTGGTGGTGCTGGAAGTCGATACCCTCGATGAGGCGATCGCGCTGGTCAACGCCAACCCGTTCGGCAACGGCACCGGGCTGTTCACCCAGAGCGGTGCGGCGGCACGCAAGTTTCAAAGCGAGATTGATGTCGGGCAGGTCGGGATCAATATTCCGATTCCCGTGCCGGTGCCGTTTTTCAGTTTTACCGGCTCGCGAGGTTCCAAACTGGGCGATCTGGGCCCGTACGGCAAACAGGTGGTGCAGTTCTACACGCAGACCAAGACCGTCACCAGTCGCTGGTTCGATGACGATAGCGTCAACGATGGCGTGAACACCACGATCAATCTGCGCTGAGCGCTGGCGGTCAATTCGCTCGGGAGAACAATAATGAACATCGCATTTATCGGTCTGGGCAATATGGGCGCGCCCATGGCCCGCAACCTGATCAGAGCCGGTCACGCCTTGCAGGTGTTCGACCTCAACAAGAGCGTACTGGCTGAGTTCGCCGAGCTGGGCGCACAGGTCAGTGACTCACCCGCACAGGCGGCTCAGGGCAGTGAGCTGGTCATCACCATGCTGCCCGCAGCGGCACATGTGCGCAGCGTGTACCTGAGCGACGACGGCGTGCTGAAAGGCATCGCACGAGGCGTCCCGGCGGTTGATTGCAGCACCATCGACCCGCAGACCATCCGCGACATCGCCGCTGTCGCTGCGCAGCAAGGCGTGGTGTTGGGCGATGCGCCGGTGTCGGGCGGCACCGGTGGGGCGCAGGCCGGGACCCTGACCTTCATGGTCGGAGGCTCTGCCGGGCATTTCGCCGTGCTCAAACCGGTGCTGGAACAGATGGGCCGCAACATCGTGCATTGTGGTGACGTGGGCACCGGCCAGATTGCCAAGATCTGCAACAACATGCTGCTGGCGATTTCCATGATCGGCGTGGCCGAGTCTATGGCGCTGGGCAATGCACTGGGTATCGATACCCAAGTGCTGGCCGGCATCATCAATACCTCGACCGGTCGTTGCTGGAGTTCCGAGGCCTACAACCCGTGGCCCGGCATCGTCGAAACCGCGCCCGCGTCACGCGGTTACAGTGGCGGCTTTGGCGCCGAGTTGATGCTCAAGGACCTGGGCCTGGCAACCGAGGCCGCGCGCGCTGCGCATCAACCGGTCATCCTCGGCGCAGTGGCGCAACAGCTGTACCAGGCCATGAGCCTGCGCGGTGATGGCGGCAAGGACTTCTCGGCGATCATTGAGGGGTATCGCCCGAAAGCCTAGGCGTCACCCGTGTCGGGAATCAGTGGGGCGTTGCTGTGTATCCGGTTTTTACATTAGGAAAACGCGGCAGAACCGGCTACTTTGGGCCTCGTCAGATCAGCGCAGGGATGCTCGGTACGCTTCGACGAGAAGCGCCGCATCCTCGCCTGGAGGCTGGCGCTTCACTCATCAAACGTCCCTGACCCAGAAAAAGAAGAGATCGACCATGAAGTTCGAACCCCTCGCCAGATCGTTGATCGCGACGGCACTGATTGTCGCGTATTCCCCCACATTCGCGGCGTCACAAGCGCCGGTCGCTGCCGAAAACGGCATGGTCGTGACGGCTCAGCACCTGGCTACCCACGTGGGTGTCGATGTACTCAAGGCTGGCGGCAATGCGGTCGATGCGGCCGTAGCGGTCGGCTACGCGCTGGCGGTGGTCTATCCCGCTGCCGGCAACCTCGGCGGCGGTGGTTTCATGACCATTCAGCTGGCCGACGGGCGCAAGACCTTCCTCGACTTCCGTGAAAAGGCACCGCTGGCCGCGACTGCCAACATGTACCTGGATAAGGACGGCAAGGTCATCCCTGATCTGAGTGCCAAGGGCCATCTGGCCGTCGGCGTGCCTGGCACCGTCTCCGGTATGGAAATGGCCCTGAGCAAGTACGGTACCCGCAAGCGTGAGGAAGTCATCGCTCCGGCGATCAAGCTCGCCGAGGAAGGTTTTGTGCTGGGTCAGGGCGATGTCGACATGCTGTCGAGCGCCACGGATGTATTCAAGGCGGACATGGCCGATTCCGGTTCGATCTTCCTCGACAAGGGCGAACCGATGCAGGTCGGTCAGAAACTGGTGCAGAAAGACCTGGCCAAGACTCTCAAGGAAGTCTCCGAGAAGGGCAGCGACGGTTTCTACAAGGGCTGGGTTGCCAAGGCGCTGGTCGATTCCAGCCAGGCCGGCAAGGGCATCATCACCCAGGCGGACCTCGACCATTACAAGACCCGCGAGCTGGCACCGGTCGAATGTGATTACCGTGGCTACCATGTGGTCTCGGCACCGCCTCCGAGCTCCGGCGGTGTGGTCATCTGCCAGATTCTGAATATCCTCGAAGGCTACCCGATGAAAGAGCTGGGCTTCCGCTCGGCGCAGGGCATGCATTATCAGATCGAGGCCATGCGTCACGCCTACGCGGACCGCAATAGCTACCTGGGCGACCCGGACTTCGTCAAGAATCCGGTCGAGCACCTGCTGGACGTCAAGTACGCAGCCAAGCTGCGCGCAGCCATCGATCCGCAAAAGGCCGGTGACTCGAACAAGATCAAACCCGGCGTTGCGCCCCATGAAGGCAGCAACACCACCCACTATTCGATTGTCGACAAGTGGGGCAATGCGGTTTCGGTGACCTACACCCTGAACAACTGGTTCGGCGCGGGCGTCATGGCCAGCAAGACCGGCGTGATCCTCAACGATGAAATGGATGACTTCACCGTCAAGGTCGGCGTACCCAACATGTACGGACTGGTGCAGGGCGAAGCCAACGCCATCGCGCCGGGCAAGACGCCGCTGTCGTCGATGAGCCCGACCATTGTCACCAAGGACGGCAAGGCTGTGATGGTCGTCGGCACGCCGGGTGGCAGCCGCATCATTACCGCCACGCTGCTGACCATGCTCAACGTCATCGACTACGGCATGAACATTCAGGAAGCGGTGGATGCGCCGCGTTTCCACCAGCAATGGCAGCCTGAGGAAACCAACATCGATACCTTCGCGGTCAGCCCTGACACGCTGAAGATTCTCCAGAGCTGGGGTCAAAAGTTCGCAGGTCCGCAGCCGCTCAATCATGTGGCGGCGATTCTGGTGGGCGCGCCTTCGCTGGGTGGCAAACCGGTCGGTAACAACCGCTTCTACGGTGCCAACGACCCGCGTCGCAACACCGGGTTGTCGCTCGGCTACTGAGTCACGCTGCTAATCGCGCCACGGCCCTGAGCTTCAGGGTCGTGGCGTTTTGCGTTCTAAGGTCTGCTCAGTTACGCACCCAACGCTGCCTGCTCCAACCGCTCAAAGCGTCGACGGCCAACACCAGTATCAGCATCGCCAGAATCACGGTACTGGCCTGCGCTTCCTGAAACAGGCTGAGGCTGACATACAGCATTTGCCCCAGACCGCCCGCGCCGACAAAGCCCAGCACGCTGGCCATGCGAATGTTGTTCTCCCAGCGATACAGCGTATACGCCAGCAGCTGTGGCCAGAGGTTGGGCAGGGTGCCGTAGCTGAACGCCTGCCAGGCGCTGCCGCCCTGCAGACGAATCGCTGCAGCGGGTTGTGGCGCGGTATTTTCCAGCGCCTCGGCAAACAGACGGCCCAGAACGCCCGTGGTGTGCAGTGCCAGCGCCAGCGTGCCGGCATTGGGGCCTAGCCCGGCAGCCAGCACCATCAACACGGCCCACACCAGTTCCGGAATGGCGCGCAGCGCATTGAGCAGCAGGCGGCTCAGGCTGCGCAGGAACCAGCCGAAGCGTCCGGCAGCGGGCAGTGCCAGGAGCAAACCTGCAATGGCGGCCAGCAATGTGCCGAGTGCAGACATGGCGAGGGTTTCCAGGGTGCCCTGGCCGATTGCCTGCAGATGAGGGGCGCTCAGGTCCGGGCTCATGAAGCGCAGCGCGTAACGGCCCATCTGCGTCAGGTTGTCGTGGCTGCCCAGGGTGAACAGGTCGAGGCCGAGGTACACAAACGATGCGGTCACTGCCGCAATCATCGTCAGCACCAGCAGCAGATTGCCTGCGCGCTTCATGTGAACTGCCTGCGCAGCAAGCGGCTGAGCTGGTCGGCGAGCAGCACCAGCAGCAGGAAGGTCAGCAGCATGCTCGCCACTTCGTCACCGGCGAACATGCGCATCGACAGGTCGATCTGCTGACCCAGTCCGCCTGCGCCGACGAAACCCATGACCACCGAAGCGCGCACGGCGCACTCCCAGCGGTACACCGTGTAGGACGTCAATTCGGCTGCCGCGTTGGGCAGGATGCCGTAAGCCAGCGCTGCCAGGCGACCGCTGCCTGCCTGGAGCAGCGCGTGGGCCGGGCGTTGGTCCACCGATTCGAAAATCTCCGCGTACACCTTGCCGAGCATGCCCGCATAGGTGATGGCGATGGCCAGCACGCCGGCCGTCGGGCCCAGGCCGACCGCGCGCACGAACAGCAGCGCCCAGACGATTTCCGGCACGCTGCGCAGGAAGATCAATACTCCGCGTGTCGGCCAGCGCAGGCATTGGCCGAGCCAGCCGGGGCGGCCGCCGTGTGAGGCGGCCGACAACGACAGCGCTTTGCTGGCGAGCAGGCTTGCCGGAACGGCCAGCAGCAAGGCAAGGGCAATGCCGGCCGTCGCGATCGCCAGGGTTTGCAGCGTCGCATCCAGCAGCAGCCCGAGGAATTCCACAGAGTGCGCCACCGGCCAGAACCCGGAGAGAAAGCTGCCCATCGTCCGCGCATTATCGGCTTGCAGCAGTACCAGCGGATTCAGTTCGGCCAGACGAATGCCCGGCCAGAGCAGGGCGACCGCCAGCAACGTCAGCAACAGGCGTGGCGTTGCCGCCGGGTCGCGCTGATCCCGACTCAGCATCGTGGCGTCCAGCGTATTTCAGCCGCATCCGAAACCGCCTGAGGGCTGAGTTGCTCGTTGGCATACAGCGTGTCGAGATGCTCCCGGCCGACCTCGCTGGCGGCAAGGTCGAAGTGAATTCGCCCGTCGCGCACCCCGATGACCCGCGGAAAGTGTGCCAGCGCCAGTTCCACCGCATGCAGGCTGGCGACCAGCGTCACGTTGTGCTCAATGGCGTGCTGACACAGCAGCGCCAGGGTGTGATCGGCGAGGCGCGGGTCCATCGCCGAAACCGGCTCGTCGGCCAGCAGCAGTTCGGGTTGTTGATACAGGGCGCGGGCAATGCCGACACGTTGCAGCTGTCCGCCGGACAACTGCTGGCAACGCTCGAACAATTTGTCTGCCAGGTCCAGACGTGCCAATACCTCGCGGGCGCCGCTGATGTCGAGGGGATGCAGCAGGTTCAGCAGGCTTTTGCCCAGCCCCCACTGACCAAGCCTGCCCGCCGACACCGCAGTGACCACCCGTTGGCGCGCCGGCAACGGCGGTGCCTGATGAATCAGCGCAATGCGGCTGCGCAGGCGCTGGCGTCGTGTGCTGGAGAGCTGCCAGGGATCAGCCCCCAGCACCTGCAGTTGCCCGGCACTGGGCGGCAGAGCGCTGGCCAGCAGGTTGAGCAGCGTGGTCTTGCCCGCACCGGATGGCCCGATGATCGCCACCCGCTCGCCGCGATCAATGCTCAGGTCCAGGCCGCGCAACGCCAGTGTGCCGTCGCTATGGCGCAGCTCGATGCCGGACAGACGCAAGGTCATTTCAGCAGGTCGGCAGCGCGTGCGGCTTCTTCGATGCCTTTGTAGTTCTCGGGCTTGGTCTCGATGAAGCGGCTGGCGGCCTGAAGGTCGAGGATCGCCTTCTGCTCCGGGTTGGCCGGGTCGAGATCAAGGAAGGCCTGTTTGATTTTCGCTGCCAGTGCCGGGTCGAGGCTGCCGCGCACGGTCCAGTTGTAGTCGAAATAAGCCGGTGTGGTCTGGAAGACATGAACCTTGTTGGTGTCGACCTTGCCGCTGGCGACCAGTTTGTCCCAGACGCTGGCATTGAGCACGCCTGCATCGACCTTGCCCGCCTGAACCCACGCGGCAGTTGCGTCATGCGCACCGGAATAGGCGACGCGGCTGAAGAACGTTTCCGGTTTGATGTTTTCCTTGAGCATGAAATAACGCGGCATCAGGCTGCCGGATGTCGAGGACACCGAGCCGAAGGCAAACGTCTTGCCCTTGAGGTCCGCCAGGGTTTTCACGTCCGGATCGGAGGTGATGAATTTGCTGGTGAATTTGGCGTCCTGCTCACGCTGTACCAGTGGCACCGCATTACCGGTCTTGAGGTTGACCTGAACGAAGGTGAAGCCGCCCAGCCAGGCCATGTCGAGCCGGTCAGTGGCCAGCGCTTCGACCACTGCCGGGTAATCCGCGACTGGAACGAACTCGACTTTCATGCCCAGCCGTTGCTCCAGATAAGCACCCAGCGGCTTGAACTTGCGCAGCAGTTCGGTGGGCGCTTCGTCGGGAATGGCCGAGACGCGCAGGGTGTCGGCAGCGTGGCTGGTCAGGGCGGAGAAGGACAGGGCAAGGCCGGCGGCGAGCGCCAGGGTACGCTTGAGCATGGAGGTTCTCCGGTTCAATAGCGGAAAAGGATAACGTGACGCCCGCCAGCACGAGCAGGCGGCGCTTCACAGGATTCGGTGGTGATGCGCGGGGATTATAAGAGGCATGGCGAGAAAGGCCAGTTCGGCAGATTCATCGCCCGAATGCACGATCGGCGCACGACGCGGTTTGCGCTGATAAGGGAACAGCCCCTAGACTCCACAGCCTGTTTCCCGGTAACCGAGAGTGTCGCAATGAATGAGCCAATCCGCCTGACCCAGTACAGTCATGGAGCAGGGTGTGGCTGCAAGATTTCCCCCAAGGTGCTGGACGTGATCCTCGCTGGCAGCGGCGCTCAGAACCTCGACCCCAGACTCTGGGTTGGCAATGCCTCGCGTGATGACGCAGCGGTCTATGCGCTGGATGACGAGCGCGGCGTGGTCTCGACCACGGACTTCTTCATGCCCATCGTCGATGACCCGTTCGACTTCGGCCGTATCGCCGCGACCAATGCCATTAGCGATATCTATGCGATGGGCGGCGATCCGCTGATGGCCATCGCCATTCTTGGCTGGCCGGTCAACATCCTTCCGCCAGAAGTGGCGCGTGAAGTCATTCGCGGTGGTCGTGCCGTCTGCGACGCTGCCGGTATTCCGCTGGCGGGCGGGCACTCCATCGACGCGCCGGAGCCGATCTTCGGTCTGGCGGTGACCGGCGTGGTGCAGAAAAAGCACATGAAACGCAACGACACTGCCCTGGCGGGGAGCACCTTGTACCTGACCAAGCCCCTGGGCATCGGCATCCTCACCACCGCCGAGAAGAAATCCAGGTTGCGCGAGGAAGACATCGGTCTGGCGCGTGACTGGATGTGTACCCTGAACAAGCCGGGCAGCCGTTTCGGCAAGCTCGACGGAGTGCAGGCCATGACCGATGTCACCGGCTTCGGCCTGCTCGGGCATCTGGTTGAAATGGCGGACGGCGCAGGTCTGACCGCGCGTCTGGACTACGCTGCTGTACCGCGTCTGCCTGGCGTCGAGCATTACATTGCCGAGGGCTGTGTGCCGGGCGGCACATTGCGCAATTTTGAAAGTTACGGCGACAGGATCGGCACACTGACCGACGCCCAGCGTGACCTGTTGTGTGACCCGCAGACAAGCGGCGGTCTGCTGGTCGCGGTCAGCCCTGAAGGTGAAGCCGAGTTTCTGATCGTGGCTGCCGAACTGGGTCTGTTGCTCAACCCTATCGGCACCCTGCACGAGCGACAGACCCACGCCGTCGAGGTGTTCTGATGGCCGACAACAGCAGCGACTACCGCGCATTGTTTCTCAACGACGTGCCGATGATGGACGCTCGTGCTCCGGTGGAGTTTTCCAAGGGGGCTTTTCCTGGTGTGATCAACCTGCCGCTGATGAATGACATCGAGCGGCAGAAGGTCGGCACCTGCTACAAGCAACACGGCCAGGACGCCGCTATCCAGCTTGGGCATCAATTGGTCTGTGGTCAGGTCAAGGATGAACGCGTCAATGCGTGGGTCGAGTTCGCCAAGGCCAATCCGGATGGCTACCTGTATTGCTTTCGCGGCGGGCTGCGCTCGCAGACGGTACAGCGCTGGCTGAAGGATGCCGGGGTCGACTACCCACGGGTTCTTGGCGGCTACAAGGCGATGCGCACGTTCCTGCTGGATACCCTGCACGAGGCGGTGAGCGAATGCGAAATCGTCGTGCTCGGCGGAATGACCGGCACGGGCAAGACCGAAGTGTTGACGCAACTGCGCAACAGCCTGGACCTGGAAGGCATCGCCAACCACCGCGGCTCCAGCTTCGGCAAGCGTGCCACCGGGCAACCGGCGCAGATCGACTTCGAGAACCGGCTGGCCATCGACCTGCTCAAGAAGCGCGCAGCCGGTATCGAACAATTCGTTGTGGAAGATGAAAGCCGTCTGGTCGGTAGTTGCAACGTGCCGCTGGAACTGCACCAGGCGATGCAGGGCTGCGCGATGGTCTGGCTGGAAGACAGCTTCGAGAATCGCGTCGAGCGGATTCTCGATGATTACGTGATCAACCTCTGCGCAGAGTTCATCACCGTCAAGGGCGAAGAGCAAGGCTTTGGCCTGTTCGCCGAGCGTCTGTTGCAAAGCCTGAACAACATTCACAAACGCCTCGGTGGCGAGCGTCACCAGCGACTGTCGGGCCTTATGCAGGCGGCGCTGGAAGAACAGCAGCGCAGCGGTGCGGTTGATCTGCACCGTGGCTGGATCGAAGGGCTGCTCGGCGAGTACTACGACCCGATGTACGCTTACCAGCGCGAACACAAGGCGGCGCGTATCGAATTCGCAGGTGATCAAGCGCAAGTGCTGGCCTACCTGCGCGAGCGCTCAGTAAAAGGTTAAGCCTCGACCTCTATCCATCTGGCAAGGGACGCCATGCATTCGATTCTCGATTTCTATCAAACGCTGGGCTGGGGCCTTTCGGCTCTGGTGATCGGCACCTTTCTGCTGGCCGGAACGGTCAAGGGTGTCATCGGCCTGGGTTTGCCCACCGTGGCAATGGGGTTGCTGGGACTGGCCATGCTGCCGGCGCAGGCTGCGGCGTTACTGATCATCCCGTCGACGTTCACCAATGTCTGGCAACTGGCGACGGGTGGCAATCTGCGGCCTTTGCTGAAGCGGCTATGGCCGATGCTGAGCATGATTTTCATCGGCACTCTGGCCGGGGCGTTCTGGCTGGGCATGAGTGGCGGTCATTCGATGACCCGCGCGTTGGGTGGCGCGTTGTTTCTCTACGCACTGAGCGGGCTGTTTTTGCCGACCTTCAGGGTTGCTGCCGCCGCCGAGCGCTGGCTGGGCCCGCTGTGCGGTTTGATCACCGGGGTTATCGCTTCGGCCACCGGGGTATTCGTGATTCCCGTGGTGCCTTATCTGCAGGCTCTGGGGCTTGAGCGCGACCAGTTGGTCCAGGCGCTGGGGTTGTCCTTCACCGTCTCGACGCTGGCGCTGGCGGCGGGTCTGTCGTGGAACGGCACGCTGGGCGGCGCGGAACTGGGCGCATCCACGCTGGCGCTGATTCCGGCCCTGTTGGGCATGCTGCTGGGGCAGTGGCTGCGTCAGCGAATCAGCGCGGTGCTGTTCAAGCGTGTGTTCTTCATCGGCATGGGGCTGTTGGGGCTGCATCTGCTGATAAAGGGTTGAGCCTGATGGGGTAAACCCTTTAGCTGTTCACGCATTTCGGTCAATAGTCTTCCTGCCATTCGTGACTGTGAAGCAAGAGTATTTTGCCCTTTGCTGTCTTACTCATGGACGCACATCTCTTTACTCTCGGCTCATCCATTAATCACCTCCACCTCAGCCTCAAGACGGGCGGGGTCGGGTTGCGAGAGATCAGCCATGAAAAAAGTATTGTTCCTCAACGGCGGTAAACAGTTTGCGCACTCGGAAGGCCGCTATAACGCGACCCTGCACGAGGCGGGCGTAGCGTTCATGGACCGTGCCGGTTTCGATGTGAAGCAAACCTTCATTGACGGCGGCTACGACGTGGCCGAGGAAGTGCAGAAGTTTCTCTGGGCCGATGTCATCGTCTGGCAGATGCCTGGCTGGTGGATGGGGGCGCCCTGGACCGTCAAGAAATACATCGATGAAGTGTTCACCGAGGGCCACGGCAGCCTGTATGCCAATGACGGCCGTACGCGTTCGGATGCATCGCAGACATACGGCAGCGGCGGCTTGCTGCATGGCAAACAGTACATGATTTCGGCAACCTGGAATGCGCCACAGAAAGCCTTCGACGACCCGTCCGACTTCTTTGAAGCCAAAGGTGTCGATGCGGTCTACTTCCCGTTTCACAAGGCCAACGAGTTTTTGGGCATGACCGGCCTGCCGACGTTTCTGGCAGTGGACGTAATGAAAATGCCCAATGTCGAAGCAGACGTGCAGCGTTACCAGGCTCATCTGGCCAAGGTGTTTGCTGCGCAGTGAGCGCAACCTTTGCACTGAACAGCGTTAATATCCCCTGAGTGTTGAGCAGGGGACAACAATGAAAGCCCGATCCGATGAGTTACAGGTGTTTGTCTCGGTTATCGAAAGCGGTTCGATCTCCGCCGCAGCCGAGAAAATGGGCCAGACGCCCTCAGGCGTCAGCCGCACCCTGTCGCGTCTGGAAGCCAAGCTGGAAACCACGCTGATCAACCGCACTACGCGGCGCATGGACCTGACCGAGGAGGGCAAGTTCTTTCTGGAGCGTGCGCGTCACATCCTTGAGCAGATGGAAAGCCTCGAAGAACGGCTCTCCTCCTCCAGGCAGACGCCCGCCGGGCGCTTGCGTATCAACGCCGCGTCACCGTTCATGCTGCATTCCATCGTGCCGCACGTGGCAGAGTTTCGTCAGCGTTATCCGCATATCGAGCTGGAGCTCAACAGCGATGACTGGTTCATCGACCTGCTTGAGCAAAGCACGGATATCGCCATCCGCATCGGTGCGCTGTCCGACTCGACCCTGCATGCCCGCTCACTGGGCAGTTGCCTGCTGAATATCGTCGCCAGCCCGGCTTACCTGCAGCGCCACGGCAGTCCCAAAACTGCAGAAGAGCTGGCGCAGCACGTGCTGTTGGGGTTCACCCATGTAGAGGTCCTCAATCAGTGGCCGTTACGCCATGCCGGGGGCGATCGCCTGCCGATCAAGCCCTCCATCTCGGCATCCAGCGGCGACACCTTGCGCCACCTGGTGCTAGAGGGCGTGGGCATCGCCTGCCTGTCCGATTTCATGACTTGTGATGACCTGCGCGAGGAGCGGATGGTTTGTCTGTTGAAGGAGGCCAACAGCGGCTATCGTCAGCCGATCCATGCGGTGTATTACCGCAACTCTCGACTGGCACTGAGGATTCAGTGCTTTCTGGATTTCATGCAGGAGAAGCTTGAGGACTACGCGCGCTGAGGTCTTGAGTGCGTGTCCGGCGATTAATTGGCTTTCACCCGGGCAACAAAAAGCCCGTCACGCTGGACGGGCTTTTTACCGGGCGACTGTCAATGCGTGCGGGCGACTGCAAACTCGCTCAGTTCGACCAGTGCATCGCGGTACTCGCTGGGCGGCAGTGCGTCCAGGCAGGCAATGGCACGGGCCGCGTAGTCTCGGGCGAGCTGTGCGGTGTAATCGAGGGCACCGGCGCTTTCCACTGCGTTGCGGATGCTTTCCAGATCTTCCAGGCCACCTTTCTGGATCGCCTGACGAACCAGTGCGGCCTGTTCCGGGCTGCCTTCACGCATGGTGTAGATCAGCGGCAGGGTCGGCTTGCCTTCGGCGAGGTCGTCACCGACGTTCTTGCCCAGTGTCTCGGCATCGCCACGGTAGTCCAGCAGGTCATCCACCAACTGGAAGGCCACACCCAGATGATCGCCGAACGTGCGCAGTGCTTCGCTCTGTTCCTGGGGGGCGTTGCACAGGGCCGCGGCGCTGTGCGTCGAGGCTTCGAACAGCATGGCCGTCTTGCCGCGAATCACTTCCATGTAGGTTTCTTCGGTGGTGCTGGCGTCACGAATCTTCGAGAGCTGCAACACTTCGCCTTCGGCGATGATGCGGGTTGCCTTGGACAGAATCTTCATGACCTCCATCGAGCCCAGTTCGACCATCATTTCGAACGAGCGCGAATAAAGGAAGTCGCCCACCAATACGCTGGGCGCATTGCCCCAGAGCGCGTTGGCGGTGGAACGACCGCGACGCATGCCGGACATGTCGACAACGTCGTCATGCAGCAGGGTAGCGGTGTGCAGGAATTCGATGGTGGCGGCGAGCAGGCGAACGTCATCGCCTTCGCGACCCAGTGCCTTGCCACACAGCAGCACCAGCAACGGGCGCAGGCGCTTGCCACCTGCCGACGTGATGTAATCACCGATTTTCGAGACCAGCGGTACGCGCGACGTCAGTTGCTTTTTGATGATAAGGTCAACGGCACTAAAGTCGTCCGCCACCGCGCGGTAGAAGGCTTGGGGTTGCATCAGCGACACGTGCTCCGGATAGGTTGCGCCGCATGCTAGGTCGCGGGGTAGAGCGTGTCAAGGTATGACGAGGCGCCTCTTGCAACACGCGAATGCCTTGCGTACAATCGCGCACCCTAACTTTCTTGGGCAGCACCTGCCTTACGCAATGCAAACGGGCCGTTCCAGCCCCATGCAGCCATGCCAGCCGATACTCTTCTTATAAAGAGCTGGGTGAGCAGGATTTTCGGAGAAATACCATGTACGCAGTAATTGTTACCGGTGGCAAGCAGTACAAAGTCGCCCCAGGTGAATACCTGAAAATTGAAAAACTGGAAATCGCTACTGGCGAATCCGTCACGTTTGACCGCGTTCTGCTGGTTGGCAATGGCGACGACGTCAATATCGGTGCTCCAGTTGTTGCTGGCGCTACCGTTGTGGCTGAAGTGGTTTCGCAAGGTCGTCACGATAAGGTTCGTATCATCAAGTTCCGTCGTCGTAAGCACCACATGAAGCGTATGGGCCACCGCCAGTGGTACACCGAGATCAAAATTACAGGTATTCAGGCTTAATTCAGCCTAATCCTCAACTGGAGAATTGACTCATGGCTCACAAAAAAGCTGGTGGTAGTACCCGTAACGGGCGCGACTCAGAAGCCAAACGCCTTGGCGTGAAGATGTATGGCGGCCAGGCTATCATCCCTGGCAACATCATCGTGCGTCAGCGCGGCACCCAATTCCACGCTGGCTACGGCGTTGGCATGGGTAAAGATCACACCCTGTTCGCGAAAGTGGAAGGCGTGATCAAGTTTCAAGTCAAGGGCGCCTTCGGTCGCCGCTACGTGAGCATCGTTCCGAAGACTGAAGTCTCCGCAGCGTAATTACGCAGTAGCTTAAGAGCCCTGTCTTGCGACGGGGCTTTTTTGTTTGTAGAGGTAGAGAGGCAGGTGAGTCTCTTGCAAAACTGTTTGTGCGGGCTGTTGTGATGTTGACCCGTGGGGTCGCTGGTTTCTGATCGGTATCGCAACGCTCATTTTTGCAAGAGTCTTATGTAATTTATGTGGTTCTGCTCGTCCCTGTGGCGGGAGGCGTGCGTTATGAAATTTGTAGATGAAGTTTCCATTCGAGTAAAAGCCGGTGACGGCGGCAACGGTTGCATGAGCTTCCGTCGCGAAAAATTCATTGAGAACGGTGGTCCCAACGGTGGTGATGGTGGTGATGGCGGCTCGATCTTCATGGTCGCCGACGTCAACCTGAACACGCTGGTCGACTACCGTTACACCCGTCACTTCGACGCCGAGCGCGGCTCCAACGGTGGCAGCGCCGACTGCACCGGTCGCAAGGGTGAAGAGCTGGTGCTGCGTGTGCCGGTCGGGACCACCATCATCGACGCTACTACTCAGGAAATCATCGGTGACCTGACCAAGGATGGTCAGCGCCTGATGGTTGCCCAGGGTGGCTGGCACGGTCTGGGCAACACCCGATTCAAGTCCAGTACCAACCGCGCTCCGCGCCAGACCACACCGGGCAAGCCGGGTGATCAGCGTGATCTCAAGCTCGAGCTGAAAGTGCTGGCCGACGTCGGTCTGCTGGGCCTGCCCAATGCGGGCAAGAGCACCTTCATCCGTTCGGTGTCTGCGGCCAAGCCAAAGGTTGCCGACTATCCGTTCACCACGCTGGTGCCGAACCTCGGCGTGGTCAGTGTCGATCGCTGGAAAAGCTTTGTGGTTGCTGACATTCCAGGTCTGATCGAGGGTGCATCCGACGGCGCAGGCCTGGGGATTCGCTTCCTCAAGCACCTGGCGCGTACTCGTCTGTTGCTGCACCTCGTCGATATGGCGCCGCTGGATGAAAGCAGTGCTCCGGATGCTGCAGAAGTGATCGTCAACGAACTGGAGAAATTCAGCCCGTCGCTGGCCGAGCGTGATCGCTGGCTGGTGCTGAACAAGTGCGATCAGATTCTTGAAGAAGAGCAGGAGGCGCGCAAGCAGGAAATCGTCGATCGTCTGGAGTGGACCGGCCCTGTTTACGTGATCTCGGCAATTGCCAAAGAAGGCACCGAGCAGCTGACTCGCGACATCATGCGTTACCTCGAAGAGCGCAGCCAGCGTATCGCCGAAGAGCCTGGTTACGCTGAAGAGCTGGCCGAGCTCGATCAGCGCATCGAAGATGAAGCCCGTGCCCAGTTGCAGGCACTGGACGATCAGCGTGCCCTGCGTCGCAGTGGCGTGAAGAGCGTTCATGACATCGGTGACGATGACTGGGATGAGGAAGACGTGGACGATGAAGACGGTCCGGAAATCATTTACGTCCGTGACTGATCGCTTGAAGTAAACTTGAACGCCGCTACGATTGTTAGCGGCGTTTTTGTATCCCGAATTTGAAAATCTCTGGCTAGGGTTGGAAGAAGATGCGCAGCAAAGTGACGGGCGCCCAGCGCTGGGTTGTGAAGATTGGCAGTGCCTTGCTGACGGCTGATGGCAAGGGCCTGGATCGCAACGCCATGGGTGTTTGGGTGGAGCAGATGGTGGCGCTGCACGAGGCGGGTGTCGAGCTGGTACTGGTGTCTTCCGGGGCGGTGGCTGCCGGCATGAGCCGTCTTGGCTGGACGGCCCGACCCAGTGCCATGCATGAGCTTCAGGCTGCTGCGGCCATCGGTCAGATGGGCTTGGTGCAAGCGTGGGAATCGAGCTTTGCCGAGCATGGCCGGCATACCGCGCAGATCCTTCTGACCCACGATGACCTGTCGGATCGCAAGCGCTACCTGAATGCCCGCAGCACCCTGCGCACGCTGGTCGAGCTTGGGGTTGTGCCGGTCATCAACGAAAACGACACGGTGGTTACCGACGAAATCCGTTTTGGCGATAACGACACGCTGGCTGCGCTGGTTGCCAATCTGGTCGAGGCTGATCTGTTGGTCATCCTGACCGACCGTGATGGCATGTTCGACGCCGATCCGCGCAACAACCCGGAGGCGCAGCTGATCTACGAAGCGCGTGCCGATGATCCGGCGCTGGATGCAGTGGCGGGTGGTACGGGCGGTGCGCTGGGGCGCGGCGGCATGCAGACCAAGCTGCGTGCAGCGCGTCTGGCGGCGCGTTCCGGTGCGCATACTGTCATCGTCGGTGGGCGCATCGAGCGCGTTCTGGCGCGACTCAAGGGCGGCGAGCGGTTGGGTACGCTGCTGTCCCCTGAGCGTGGCATGCTCGCAGCGCGCAAGCAGTGGCTGGCAGGGCATCTGCAGACCCGCGGTACGCTGGTGCTGGATGATGGTGCGGTTGCGGCGCTGGCCAAGGATCAGAAAAGCCTGCTGCCGGTGGGCGTCAAACTGGTCCAGGGCAGCTTCAGGCGTGGCGAGATGGTGGTATGCGTTGCCCCGGACGGTCGCGAGATCGCTCGCGGGCTGAGTAATTACAGTGCCATCGAAGCCCAGAAAATCATTGGTCACTCTTCCGAATCCATCGTGCGCGAGCTGGGCTATATGGCCGAGCCCGAGCTGATTCATCGGGATAACCTGATCCTCGTCTGACTCAAGGCTGCAAAAAAGGACTATTTGATGCGTTTCATTAAAGGTTTATTAGCGGCCGCGTTGCTGATGCCGGTGCTGGTTTCGGCCGAAGAGATCGGTCAGGTGTCGACCGTGTTCAAGATGGTCGGGCCCAACGATCGAATTGTGGTCGAGGCGTTTGATGATCCCAAGGTGGACGGGGTGACGTGCTACCTGTCACGCGCCAAGACGGGTGGCGTGAGGGGCGGTCTGGGATTGGCCGAGGACCGTGCCGAGGCGTCTATCGCCTGTCGTCAGGTCGGGCCGATCCGCTTCAAGGAAACCCTCAAGGACGGCGACGAGGTGTTCAAGGAGCGTACCTCGCTGGTCTTCAAGACCATGCAGGTGGTGCGTTTCTTCGACAAGAAGCGCAATGCGCTGGTGTACCTGGTCTATAGCGACCGGGTCATCGAAGGCAGCCCGCAGAATGCCGTGACCGCCATTCCTATCCTGCCATGGACAACCGCGCCCGCGCCTTGATGTGGCTCAGTGGTGGGCGCAGAGCGTCCAGAACGGCATGCCGATGCGGAGCGTCGCACGATAGTTGAATTATCGTTCCTCACGCTCCAGTGTGGGAATGCCTGTCGTGACGCTCTGCGTCACAAGTTTCCGTTGCACCGGCTACTTTCCAGCAGGCAATAAAAAACCGACCCTGAGGTCGGTTTTTTAACAAGCGGGTCGCTTAGGCTGCAGCAGCAAGGCTCAGAGCCTTGATGTGACCGTTCAGACGACCTTTATGGCGAGCAGCCTTGTTCTTGTGGATGATGCCTTTATCGGCCATACGGTCGATAACAGGAACAGCCAGAACATAAGCGGCTTGCGCTTTTTCTGCGTCTTTTGCGTCGATGGCTTTAACTACATTCTTGATGTAGGTACGAACCATGGAACGCAGGCTGGCGTTGTGGCTGCGACGCTTCTCAGCCTGTTTTGCACGTTTTTTGGCGGAAGGTGTGTTGGCCACCGTCGAGCTCCTCGAAAGACTTTGTGAAATAGCAAACAAAATAGGCCGCGAATCATGCCGATGAGTTGAAGTCTTGTCAAGGGCAGTTAAGGTGTTCCGCTGAGTGGTTGCTACATTTGACTGGAGGATTTATTTCCGGCCTGTGACCTGTAAACTCGCGGCCTTTGCTTCGGGCATTTTTGCGGCGCGAAGTATTGCATAAATGGCTGGCTTTATCGCCCATCCTTTGCCGAGGCGCACAACTCTTTCAATGAATCTACTCAAGTCACTCGCCGCCGTCAGCTCTATCACCATGGTTTCCAGGGTTCTGGGCTTTGTTCGCGACACCATTATCGCGCGCACTTTCGGGGCCGGAATGGCCACGGACGCGTTCTTCATCGCCTTCAAACTGCCCAATCTGCTGCGCCGTATTTTCGCCGAGGGTGCCTTTTCCCAGGCATTCGTGCCGATCCTGGCCGAATACAAGAGCCAGCAGGGGGAGGAGGCGACGCGTACCTTCATTTCTTATGTCACCGGACTGCTGACCCTGGCGCTGGCCCTGGTGACGCTGCTCGGGGTGATCTTTGCGCCCTGGGTGATCTGGGCCACCGCGCCCGGCTTTGTCGACACCCCGGAGAAATTCGCGCTCACCTCGGACCTGCTGCGCGTGACCTTTCCTTATATATTGCTGATCTCCCTGTCCTCGATGGCCGGCGCGATCCTCAATACCTGGAACCGCTTCTCGGTGCCGGCGTTCGTGCCTACGCTGCTCAACGTCAGCATGATTTTCTTCGCGCTGTTCCTGACGCCGTATTTCGATCCGCCGGTCATGGCGCTGGGCTGGGCGGTTCTGGTCGGTGGCCTGCTGCAACTGCTTTACCAACTGCCGCACCTGAAAAAGATCGGCATGCTGGTGCTGCCGCGTCTGAATCTGCGTGACACCGGAGTATGGCGGGTAATGAAACAGATGCTGCCTGCCATCCTTGGCGTTTCTGTCAGTCAGATTTCTCTGATCATCAACACGATCTTTGCCTCGTTCCTCGTCGCCGGCTCGGTGTCATGGATGTACTACGCCGACCGCCTGATGGAGTTGCCTTCCGGCGTACTGGGTGTGGCTCTGGGGACGATTCTGCTGCCGATACTGTCCAAAACCTACGCGCAGCGGGATCGCCAGGAATACTCGCGGATTCTCGACTGGGGTCTGCGACTGTGTTTCGTGCTGGTTCTGCCTTGCACGCTGGCGCTGGGGCTGCTTGCCGAACCGTTGACCGTTTCGCTGTTTCAGTATGGTAAATTCGACTCGCTCGACGCGGCCATGACTCAGCGTGCGCTGGTCGCCTACTCGGTCGGGTTGCTGGGGATCATCTTGATCAAGGTGCTGGCCCCCGGTTTTTATGCTCAACAAAATATCCGCACCCCGGTGAAAATCGCGATCTTCACCCTCATAGTGACTCAATTGCTCAACCTGGCCTTCATCGTGCCCTTGCAGCATGCCGGTCTGGCGCTGGCGATCAGTGTGGGGGCGTGCATCAATGCCGGGTTGCTGTTCTGGCAGTTGCGCAAGCAGGATCTGTTTCAGCCGCAGCCTGGCTGGACGAAGTTCCTGTTCAAGCTGGTAATTGCCGTCGCGATGATGTCAGCGGTGCTGTTGGGGCTCATGCATGTCATGCCTGCATGGGACGAAGGTCATATGCTGGAGCGTTTTCTGCGTCTGGGTGCGCTGGTTGCAGCCGGCGTCGTGACCTATTTCGCCATGCTTCTTTTATTAGGCTTCCGCCTCAGGGATTTCGCCCGCAAAGCCATTATGTAGGGCGCGTCGCAGCGGTTGACCTTCGGTTTTTGTCGCCACACGCCGAGAACCTTCATTCGGTCTTGGTGTGTTGCCTGTCGTCCACGGCCGTGTGTGGTTATAATCGGCCACTTTATGAGCAAGAAGTGCGTTATGCAGCTGGTTAGAGGCCTTCACAACCTGCGCCCCGAACATCGGGGCTGCGTCGCCACGATTGGCAATTTCGACGGCGTTCATCGTGGCCACCAGGCTATCCTGGCGCGTCTGCGCGAGCGTGCCGTCGAACTGGGTGTGCCCAGTTGTGTAGTGATCTTCGAGCCGCAGCCGCGTGAGTTCTTTGCGCCCGAAACGGCGCCGGCCCGTCTGGCCCGTCTGCGTGACAAGCTCGAGCTGCTCAGTGCCGAAGGCGTTGACCGGGTACTTTGCCTGTCCTTCAATCAGCGTCTGTGCAAGCTCAGCGCGGCGAGTTTCGTCGAAACCGTGCTGATCGACGGTCTGGGTGTTCAACACCTTGAAGTGGGCGACGATTTTCGTTTTGGCTTCGACCGGGTCGGTGACTTCGACTTCCTGCAACAGGCCGGCACGACGTATGGTTTTACCGTAGAAGCGGCGCAGACCGTTGAAATAGATGGCATCCGTGTCAGCAGTACCAAGGTGCGCAAGGCTTTGGCTGCGTCGGACTTTGCCCTGGCCGAGCGCATGCTCGGTCGTCCGTTTCAGATCGCCGGGCGGGTATTGCACGGCCAGAAGCTGGCACGTCAGCTGGGTACGCCCACCGCCAACGTACAACTCAAGCGTCGTCGTGTACCGCTGAGCGGAGTCTATCTGGTCAGCACCGAGATCGATGGCAAAGCCTGGCCGGGGGTCGCCAACATCGGCGTACGCCCGACGGTAACGGGTGATGGCAGTGCCCACCTTGAAGTGCATCTTCTGGATTTTGCCGGCGATCTTTATGACCGGCGTTTGACGGTGGCTTTCCACCACAAGCTGCGTGATGAGCAGCGTTTCGCCTCACTGGAGGCGCTCAAGACGGCGATCAATGCGGACGTCGCCGCCGCCCGTGCCCATTGGCATGGCTAACCGCTAAACAAGAGCCTGAAATGACTGACTATAAAGCCACGCTAAACCTTCCGGACACCGCCTTCCCTATGAAGGCCGGCCTGCCCCAGCGCGAGCCGCAAACTCTGCAGCGCTGGGACAGCATTGGCCTGTACCAGAAGCTGCGCGAGATTGGCAAGGATCGTCCCAAGTTCGTTCTGCACGACGGTCCTCCGTACGCCAACGGCAATATTCACATCGGTCATGCGGTCAACAAGATTCTCAAGGACATGATCCTGCGTTCCAAGACCCTGGCGGGCTTCGATGCCCCGTATGTGCCGGGCTGGGACTGCCATGGTCTGCCGATCGAGCACAAGGTCGAAGTGACCCACGGCAAGAACCTCTCCGCAGACCGTACGCGTGAGCTGTGCCGCGCCTATGCGTCCGAGCAGATCGAAGGCCAGAAGTCCGAATTCATCCGTCTGGGCGTGCTGGGCGACTGGAGCAATCCGTACCTGACCATGAACTTCGCCAACGAAGCCGGAGAAATCCGTGCGCTGGCCGAGATGGTCAAGGGCGGTTTCGTCTTCAAGGGCCTCAAGCCGGTCAACTGGTGTTTCGATTGCGGCTCGGCACTGGCTGAAGCCGAAGTCGAGTATCAGGACAAGAAGTCCTCGACCATCGACGTTGCGTTCCCGATCGCCGACGAAGCAAAACTGGCAGCTGCATTCGGCGTGCCGTCGCTGGGCAAGCCTGCGTCCATCGTGATCTGGACCACCACACCGTGGACGATCCCGGCCAACCAGGCGCTGAACGTCCACCCTGAATTCGAATACGCGCTTGTCGATGTCGGCGACAAACTGCTGGTACTGGCCGCCGAACTGGTCGAGAGCTGTCTGGCCCGTTACAAGCTGGAAGGCACGGTCATTGCGACCACCACCGGTCAGGCGCTGGAACTGATCAATTTCCGCCATCCGTTCTACGACCGCCTGTCGCCAGTCTATCTGGCTGACTACGTTGAACTGGGTGCGGGCACGGGGATCGTTCACTGCTCGCCTGCCTATGGCGTAGACGACTTCACTATCTGCAAACAATATGGCCTGAGCAACGACGACATCATCAGCCCGGTGCAGAGCAACGGTGTGTATGTCGAGTCGCTGGAGTTCTTCGGTGGCCAATTCATCTTCAAGGCCAACCAGAATATCATCGACAAGCTGGTCGAAGTCGGCAGCCTGATGGACACCGAAACCATCAGCCACAGCTACATGCACTGCTGGCGCCACAAGTCGCCCTTGATCTATCGCGCCACGGCGCAGTGGTTCGTGGGCATGGACAAGCAGCCTGAAAGCGGCGAGACCCTGCGCAAGCGTGCGGTCAAGGCCATCGAAGACACTGAATTCGTTCCGGCATGGGGGCAGGCGCGCCTGCACTCGATGATCGCCAACCGTCCTGACTGGTGCATCTCGCGTCAGCGCAATTGGGGCGTGCCGATTCCGTTCTTCCTGCACAAGGAAAGCGGCGACCTGCACCCACGTACCGTCGAGCTGATGGAAGAAGTGGCGCAGCGTGTCGAGAAAGAAGGCATCGAGGCCTGGTTCAAGCTCGACGCCAGCGAGTTGCTCGGTGACGAAGCCGGCAAGTACGACAAGATCTCCGACACCCTGGACGTCTGGTTCGACTCGGGCACCACGCACTGGCATGTGCTGCGCGGTTCGCACCCGATGGGCCATGAAAGCGGTCCGCGTGCCGACCTGTACCTGGAAGGCTCGGACCAGCATCGCGGCTGGTTCCACTCCTCACTGCTGACCGGCTGCATGCTGGACGATCACGCACCGTATCGCGAGCTGCTGACCCACGGGTTCGTGGTCGACGAGAACGGCCGCAAGATGTCCAAATCGCTGAACAACGTGGTAGCGCCGCAGAAGGTCAACGACTCGCTGGGTGCCGACATCATGCGTTTGTGGGTATCGGCGACCGATTATTCCGGCGAGATGGCGGTTTCCGATCAGATCCTGCAGCGCAGCGCCGACGCCTATCGTCGTATCCGCAACACTGCACGCTTCCTGCTCTCCAACCTGACGGGCTTCAACCCGGCGACCGATATCCTGCCCGCCGAGGAAATGCTCGCGCTGGACCGTTGGGCCGTGGATCGCACCCTGCTGCTGCAACGCGAGCTGCAAGAGCATTACGGCGAATACCGCTTCTGGAACGTGTACTCGAAGATCCACAACTTCTGCGTGCAGGAGCTGGGAGGTTTCTACCTCGACATCATCAAGGATCGTCAGTACACCACGGCGGCCAACAGCACCGCGCGTCGTTCATGCCAGACGGCACTGTTCCACATCTCCGAAGCGCTGGTGCGCTGGATCGCGCCGATCCTGGCGTTCACCGCCGACGAGCTGTGGCAGTTCCTGCCCGGCGAGCGCAATGAATCGGTGATGCTCAACACCTGGTACGAAGGCCTGACCGAAATGCCTGCCGACTTTGACATGGACCGCGCCTACTGGGAGCGGATCATGGCGGTGAAGACCTCGGTCAACAAGGAAATGGAAAACCTGCGCGCTGCCAAGGCGATTGGCGGCAACCTGCAGGCTGAAGTGACCCTGTATGCCGAGGAGTCGCTGGTGGCTGACCTGTCGAAACTGAGCAACGAGCTGCGCTTCGTGCTGATCACCTCGACAGCCAGTGTGGCGCCGCTCGCGTCTGCGCCAGCCGATGCCGTGGTCACCGAAGTTGCCGGCCTGAAACTGAAAGTGCTCAAGTCCAGTCATGCCAAATGCGCCCGTTGCTGGCACCACCGCGAGGATGTAGGGGTAAACCCCGAGCATCCGGAAATCTGCGGTCGTTGCGTAGACAACATCAGCGGTGCAGGCGAGGTTCGTCACTATGCCTAACGCCTCGTTTGGCCGTCTGGCCTGGCTGTGGTTGAGCGTGCTGGTTCTGGTCATTGACCAGGCCAGCAAGTATTACTTCGAGAACGCGTTGACCCTGTACCAGCAGATCATCGTGATTCCGGATCTGTTCAGCTGGACCCTGGCCTACAACACCGGTGCCGCCTTCAGTTTTCTGGCTGATGGTGCCGGCTGGCAGCGCTGGTTGTTCGCCCTGATCGCAGTGGTGGTCAGCGCTGTGCTGGTCGTCTGGCTCAAGCGTCTGGGGCGTGACGACACGTGGCTGGCCGTTGCACTGGCGCTGGTACTGGGCGGCGCACTGGGCAACCTCTACGACCGTATCGTGCTGGGCCACGTGATCGACTTCATTCTGGTTCACTGGCAGAACCGCTGGTACTTCCCGGCGTTCAACGTCGCGGACAGTGCGATCACCGTCGGGGCAATCATGCTGGCGCTGGACATGTTCAAGAGCAAGAAAACCGGAGAGACCGTCAATGACTGAGCAATCTTCGACTCAAGGCTCGTCCGACGAGCTGCGCATCGGTCAGAATACGCAGGTCACTCTGCACTTCGCCCTGCGTCTGGAAAACGGCGATACCGTCGACAGCACCTTCGAAAAGGCCCCGGCCACCTTCAAGGTCGGTGACGGCAACCTGCTGCCAGGCTTCGAAATGGCGATTTTCGGCTTCAAGGCGGGTGACCGAAAGACCGTCGAGATTCTGCCGGAAAACGCCTTTGGTCAGCCCAACCCACAAAACGTGCAGATCATGCCACGCTCGCAGTTCGTAGGCATGGAACTGTCCGAAGGGTTGCTGGTGATCTTCAATGACGCCGCCAATACCGAGTTGCCCGGCGTGGTGAAAGCATTCGATGATGATCAGGTCACCATTGACTTCAATCACCCGCTGGCAGGCAAGACTCTGAGCTTTGAAGTGGAAATCTTCGAAGTGAAGGCGATTCTGGCTTCCTGACCTTCGCCGTCGAGCCCGGCCCAGGCCGGGCTACCCCGTACCAACCATGAGGCACCGCATGCAAATCAAACTCGCCAACCCCCGCGGCTTTTGTGCCGGAGTGGACCGCGCGATCGAAATCGTCAATCGCGCTCTGGAAGTGTTTGGTCCGCCGATTTATGTGCGCCATGAAGTTGTTCACAACAAATTTGTCGTCGAAGACCTGCGCTCTCGCGGTGCGATCTTCGTCGAAGAGCTGGATCAGGTGCCGGACGACGTCATCGTTATCTTCAGCGCCCACGGTGTCTCCCAGGCTGTGCGTACCGAAGCTGCAGGCCGTGGTCTGAAAGTGTTCGATGCTACCTGCCCGCTGGTGACCAAGGTACATATCGAGGTCGCCCGTTACAGCCGCGACGGCCGCGAGTGCATCCTGATCGGCCACGCCGGTCACCCGGAAGTCGAAGGCACCATGGGTCAGTACGATGCTGCCAATGGCGGCGCGATCTATCTGGTCGAGGACGAAGAGGATGTTGCCAGCCTGCAGGTGCGCAACCCTGAAGCCCTGGCCTTCGTGACCCAGACCACCTTGTCCATGGATGACACCAGCCGGGTGATCGATGCCTTGCGCAAGCGCTTTCCGGCCATTGGCGGGCCGCGCAAGGACGACATCTGCTACGCCACGCAAAACCGTCAGGACGCGGTCAAGCAACTGGCCGATGAGTGCGATGTGGTGTTGGTGGTGGGCAGCCCGAACAGCTCCAACTCCAATCGCCTGCGCGAGCTGGCCGAGCGCATGGCGACTCCGGCCTACCTCATCGACGGCGCCGAAGACATGCAACAGGGCTGGTTCGACGGTGTAGAGCGTATCGGCATCACTGCGGGCGCTTCGGCCCCCGAAGTGCTGGTGCGCGGCGTGATCCAGCAATTGCAGGCCTGGGGCGCGACCGGTGCGGATGAGCTTGCCGGCCGCGAGGAGAACATCACCTTCTCCATGCCCAAGGAATTGCGCGTCAAGTCGCTGCTCTGAGGCTATTCAGCCACACAGCGCTGCATCGATTTTCGTGTCCTCGACCCTCACGCGGCCGGCCGGTGCGACTATCACTCGATAGTTGCTCACCGGCTGGTCTGCAGCGCAAACGTGCAACGTCCTGGCGGTTCTGCGCCGTAACGTCCCCAAACCGTTGAAACTGATTTCCTCTACACGCTTGCGGTTATCGACCACTCGCGTTGTGCCGCCATTGGCGCGTTCGATCAGCACCGGATCGTTTTCGTCGGGACCTTTGCCATCTGCGTCGAGTATGATCCGCCAGCCGTTGCTCCAGTCGTTCTCGATGGCATGAAGCGTAATGATCTGGTTGCGTGTGATTGCGGCCGCTCTCGCCGAACGAATGCCGCTGGCCAGCTCCCGGGCGGTCGCAAGGCCTCGGCTGGAATCGATGAGTTCCTTGAAAGAGGGGGTTGCGACGTTGGCCAGGATGGCCACCAGTGCAACGACGATCAATAGTTCGATCAGTGTGGATCCTGCATGCTTCATATGCTTTCCTCCCTGGAAACCGCCGTTTCAACACACTGCGGGCGTTCGTCGTCGCAAAACAACCGTACGTCCCGCTATGGATTTTCCAGCGGCGTTGCTGCCTTATAGTCGTAACGTCTAGGAGACACTCAATGCGTCATATAGCCAAGGGATTCAGCCTCATCGAATTGTTAGTCACTGTGTCCCTGGTGGGCATCCTGGCGTCTATCGCTATCCCGAATTTCACCAGCTCCATCCAGAGCAACAAGGCCGATACCGAACTCAGCGATTTGCAGCGGGCGCTCAACTATGCGCGACTCGAGGCGATAAACAGGGGAGTGGCGGTGCGTATAGCGCCGACCAGCGGGACGGCGTGGACTAATGAATTGCAGGTGTATCTGGTTTCCGATACTCAGACGACGCCCACTGCGCTGCGAAAAGTAGCGGCCATGAGCAGCGGCGCCACGCTGGTGGCCGATAACAATGCCACAGCAATTGATTTCAACAACCTGGGCGCGCTCATTGCCCCGGCTGCGGCGGTGACCATGACTTACACCCGAGGCACCATTAGCAAAACCATAAAGGTCTGTCTGACCGGTCGTATAACCTTGGGTGGAGGCTGCTAATGGCTGGTGAAACCCGATATCGCCAGACCGGTATGACCTTGATCGAGGTACTGGTCTCGGTATTGATTCTGGCCATCGGCCTACTGGGCGCCGCGGCCATTCAGCTCAACGCGCTCAAGTACACCGACAGCGCGACCATGAGCAGTCAGGCGAGCTTCGTTGCTTACGACATGATGGACCGCATCCGTGCCAATGTTGATGGTAATGCCAGTGCCAATGGGTCGACCAATGTACTGGCGACTTATGCCTTGGCGAATCTGGATGCGGCGCCAGCGGCCAATCCGAACGATGCCAGAGCGCAGGATCTCTCTGATTTCAGAGGCAACATCATCAACTTTGCAGGCTCGAGCGGTACCGGCAGCATTGATATCACCGGAGCTCCTGAAGTGACCATTAACATCGGCTGGAGCGACACAAGGGCTGCGGGATCGAGCAATCAGGCAACCGGGAACACGACCGGCAGCCCGAGCAACCGGAGTTTTACGCTGACCTCGCGGATCGGGGTCAACCCATGAGAAAGCTTTCCAGAGGCTTCGGTCTGGTCGAAATCATGGTGGCGCTGGTCCTGGGGCTGGTGGTCAGCCTGGGTATCGTGCAAATATTCACGGCTGCCAGAGGCACCTACCAGAGCCAGAATGCCGCAGCGCGGATGCAGGAGGATGCGCGTTTCCTGCTGAGCAAACTGATTCAGGAAATCAGGATGACCGGCATGTATGGCTGCCTGAGCTTCAAAAACTACACGCCTGTATCTCCTGCTATCCCGTGGCCGATCGCACTGGATACTCCAATTCTCTGGGATAATCCGAGCAGGACGCTGACGCTGGTGACTGCCGACGTGGGGACCACAGGCAGTACGCCCACCTGGACCATCGTTTCAGACTGTCAGTCCAAGACGCAGATTTACGCCAGTACTCGTGCGCCAGATGCGGGGCAGACGGCCTTTCCGTTGCGGCAGTTGGTCTACACGCTCAGCGGAACAGACTTGACCATAAAATATGGCACGGATGGCACTCCGCAGCCGCTGTTGCAGAACGTCGCGGACTTCAGTGTTTCTTTCGGCATGACGGGTAACCCGATGTCCTATACCACGGCTGTTACCAAGGCCAACGCCGACGCTGTGCGCAGTGTGCGTATCAGCCTGACGCTGCAGGATGGGCAGAACGGCATCGTCAAGCCTCAGCAGTACAACGTTGTCGCTTACTTGCGTAATCGCTTTTGAACGGGCCGGGCATGAACAGGATCGTGCGATTCAAATCGATACAGGCTTTCCCTGCACGGCAGGGCGGTATGGTGTTGCTGGTCAGTCTGGTGTTTCTGCTGCTGCTCACTCTGCTGGGTATCTCTTCCATGCAGAACGCCACGCTGCAGGAAAAGATGGCGGGAAGCGTCACCCTGCGCAATCAATCCTTCCAGAAGGCCGAAGCGGCATTAAGGCTGGGAGAGTCTTCGATCAAGGTGGCCGGATACACGCTGGCCAAGTGTACAAACTGCGCCCCACCCGCTGAATCAACCACGCTGACCGCCGCGGGAGTGGGGGCGTCCGGGGTGAGCTGGCTGGCAGCAGGTGGTGGCTTTTACGGTGTACAGAATCTGGGGACCACTGCGACACCTGTGAATCGGCCACCGATCTGTACCGGGACAGTAACGCTCTATCGCGTGACATCAGTCGCTATTCAAGGCACGTCGCGCACGGTGCTGGAGAGTATTTATGCCAATTGCTGAGAAACTCCGTCGCAGCCTGAAGTATCTCGGCGGTGCGCTTTTGGCTTTTTATGCCCTTACGCCCGTGTATGCGTTTACGCCAGCACAAGTACCGTTGCTCAGTGCGTCGGCCGTGCCGCCTAACCTGATGCTACTGGTGGATAACTCCGGGAGTATGTACAACATCATCTGGGCCGCCGGCTTTGATCCGACGGTGACCAATCGTCCCTCGATTATCTATGCGCAGCCTGGGTCATGCGGTCTTTTTAACTGCAGAGGCGTCTCCATTCAGGGCGACGACACGCTCTCGCTGGACTCTGCCGGGCCTTACACGTGCAGAAGCGATTACACCTACGTTGCGCGTGACAACGTGGGTTACTGCCTGAAGTTGCCCGATCCGGCCGGCAACGAGAGCACCACTCGCTACACTGCAGATTACCTCTCTTATCTGGTTGACCTGACGCGGGCCGCCAACACAACTACCAAAGACTTCACCGTCAATAACATCATTCCCAACGATTACCGTATCAATGTCGCGCGCAACGTTTCATTGAACCTCGTTGCCAACAACAAATCCCTGAGAATCGGTCTGGCCGGGTTCAACCCGCCGACCAACGCTGATCCCGGGCGTGGAGGGAAGATTTCCAGACCTGTTGCAGACCTGTCCCCTGTCGCCAGTAACCCTTACAACAACGGCGGTGTCAGCCAGGCTGATGCAAACGATAATGTCACTGCCCTCAATGCGGCCATCAATGCACTGCGAGGCGACTCCAATACGCCGTTGGCCGAAACGTATTATGAGATAACCCGCTACTTTCGGGGCATGACCCCGTATTACGGTTATAGCGGGGCACCGACGACCTACACCAGCCCTATACAGTACCGGTGCCAGAAAAACTTTGGCGTGGTGATCACTGACGGCTTGCCGACATACGATCGGACGTTCCCGACCAACGATCCGGAGGATGTACTCAATACCTCACGCTCACTGCCCAATTGGGACTTGAATGCGGCCAATGACGGGGCCAATCTTAATGGTGATGGTGAGGGCGATACGCTTTATCTGGACGACCTCGCCAAGTTCGCGTATGACATCGACATGCGAAGAGCGAGCAGTACACCTGCCACTGACCTGACCAAGAAAAGTTGGGACACAGACGGCTTCTCTCAACAGAACATGACTACCTACACCATTGGTTTCACAGCCGCCAACCAGATGCTGATAGACGCTGCTGACAATAACCATGGGCACGGCAAGTATTTCCAGACCAATGACAGCGCCGGTTTGAACAACGCCTTGAACCTCGCATTGAGCGATATCTATGCCAAGGCCGGTTCGGGCGGCGGTGGCGTGGCAAACTCGTCTACCCTTCAGGCGGGCAGCCGCTTCTACCAGACGCTTTATGACCCGACGGACTGGCATGGCACGATCAAGGCTTACAATCTGGACGCTACGACAGGAGCGCTGAGCGCCCCTGTCTGGACCACCGATACCACGATCACCAGCAGCACCAAGGCGCCTGTGTTCGAGTCATGGAGCACAGCGGCGACACCGACGAAAATCACCCTGGATTTTCTGAATTTCACGCAGGCGCAACGCGATGCCTTTACCGCTACGCTGCCGAGCGGAGTGACCGGCGCGGAGGTTATTGCCTGGGCCAAAGGCACGGCCAATGCCAAGCTTCGTACTCGTGCCACGCTCTTGGGCGATATCGTCAATTCATCATTGGGTGCCGGGCTGCCGACAGAGAAGACGGCGTCTGATTTGCTCGGCGATACCACTTACACGACGTACCTTTCTGCCAAGTCCAGCAACATGAGTTCCAGTCTGCTGGCCAACGCCAACGATGGCTTCTTCAATGTGATCGACGCCAGCTCCGGTGCGCGTAAATACGCGTATATGCCGTCCACGTCTCTGAGTTCATTGGCGACCATTTCATCCTCTTCCTACGGTTCCGGCGTTCACCGTTTCACGGTGGATGGTCAGATTGCAGTCTTCGATACGCAGGCATCCGCAGGGAGTGTATGGCGCACGGTGGCGTATTCCGGGCTGGGCGCTGGCGGCAAGGCTTTTTTTGCGATCAAGCTTTTCGAAGGTTCGGCAGACAGCATCGGGGCATTGTGGGAGGTCAAGGCTCCCGACACTTCAGACACCAACAACAAGTTCAACAACCTTGGATACACCTACTCCAAGCCGGATGTAGCACGTATGGCCGATGGCACCGGGATCGTTGTTGTGGGCAACGGTTACGGCAGTTTTACCGGGAGGGCGTCTCTGTATGTACTCAACGCCAACACCGGACAGTTCATTGCCGAAATTCCGACTCCGGTCACTGGCAGCGAAACGGATAACGGGTTGTCTTCGGTGAAACTTCGGGTCAATTCGCAGAATGTCGTTCAAGCAGCCTATGCGGGCGATCTCAAGGGCCGCCTGTGGAAGTTCGACATGAGCGGGGCCGCAGCATCCAGCTGGAAAGTCGCTTTCAATGGCTCACCCCTGTTCACTGCACCTCAGGGAGCCAGTCAGTCGATTACCGTTCAGCCCTTGTTGCTGGACCATCCACTCAACGGCAAGATCGTGTATTTCGGTACCGGGAAATTCAGCGAAACTGCGGACAAGCAGACCAGCTCGTTGCAGGATTTCTATGCCATCTGGGATGGCGACAACGGTTCAGGCAACATCGTTGAGGCCAATCTGCAGCCCCAGGCCATTAACGGGACGGTAGTCGGAAGTGGCAATACGTATTACACCACGACTTCCAATGATGTGGATTGGGGCACCAAGAAAGGCTGGTACCTACCGTTGGCAACCACGGCCCCGTATGTCGGCGAGCGGATTATCTATCCGGCACAAACCTCTCGCGGTCGTATCATCTTCACCACGGCAGCCGTCAACTCTACCGACCCTTGCGAAAGCACCGGGACCGGGCGCTTGTTCGAGCTGAACGCCGCGACTGGCAGCATGCTTAATTACCAGGTACTGGATACCAACAATGACGGCGATATCAACTCTTCGGATTTGATCATTGGCGGTCTCGGTATCGGTACCGGTATCCCGGTAGTGGCTTCTATCGTTGCCGGTACCAATGGGGCCAACGATAACAAGTACGTGATTGACTCCAGCGGCGGCCCGCCCACCAAGATTACTGAGAAGGGCGGTAGCGCTAACGTCTTCCAGCGCATCATGTGGCGACAAATCCAATAGGGAAACTAGACATGCGAGTGACATCCAGGGGCTTTACGTTGATCGAACTCATGATCGTCGTGGCGATTGTCGGTATTCTGGCGGCCATCGCGTACCCCAGTTACACCGAATACGTGAAGCGCACCCAGCGGTCGGCGATTGCCAGCCTGCTGTCCGAGCAAAGCCAGGCGCTGGAGCGGTTTTATTCGCAGAAGGGAAATTACTCGGATTACAAAGGAGTATCTGGTGGCAATACGTACTACAGGATAACGCTGACCCCAACTGCCACCGACTTCACCCTGACAGCTGACCCTCTCGCAGGCACGCTGATGGCTGGCGACAAGTGTGGCAGTTTCGTGATCACTAACACCGGGGCGCGTACCAACACGGGCGCAACCAGCGGCGTCACTGCCAAAGATTGTTGGGGCCGCTAAACCGTTTCCTTGTCACGAGACCAAGATGTCCAAACAGAAAGTAGTCATCGTAGGCGGTGGCGTCATAGGTCTGCTGACCGCTTTCAATCTCGCCTCTGAGCAGGTCAGCGTCGTGCTGCTGGATCGTTCGGGCGTTGGCCAGGAGTCTTCCTGGGCAGGCGGCGGGATTGTCTCGCCGCTTTACCCGTGGCGCTACAGCACTGCGGTCACCGCGCTGGCGCATTGGTCGCAGGACTTCTACCCGCACCTCGCCGAGCGTTTGCTCGCACAGACCGGCATTGACCCTGAAGTGCACAGGACTGGCCTGTACTGGCTCGATCTTGATGATGAGCAGTCTGCGCTTGAATGGGCTGCCCGCGAAAAACGTTCGTTGAACCGCGTGGATATCTCGGCGGTGAATGATGCCGTGCCGGTGCTGGGTGAGGGCTATTCGCGGGCGATCTACATGGCCGATGTGGCCAACGTACGTAATCCCCGTCTGGTCAAATCGCTCAAGGCCGCCCTGCTGGCATTGCCCAATGTCGAGATTCGCGAGCACTGTGAAGTCAGCGGCTTTACCCGTGAAGGCAGCAGGATTTCGGGTGTGCAGACGTCTGCAGGGGATATCACCGGTGATCGGGTGATTCTGGCGGCGGGTGCGTGGAGCGGCGAGTTGCTCAAGACCCTGAGTCTGGAACTGCCGGTCGAGCCGGTAAAAGGCCAGATGATTCTCTACAAGTGTGCATCGGACTTTCTGTCGAGCATGGTACTGGCGAAAGGGCGCTACGCGATCCCGCGTCGTGATGGGCATATCCTGATTGGCAGCACCCTGGAGCATGAAGGGTTCGACAAAACCACCACGCAGGCCGCATTGGAAAGTTTGAAGGCGTCGGCCGTCGAATTGCTTCCGCCATTGGCCCACGCCGAGCCCGTCGCCCAATGGGCAGGCCTGCGCCCTGGTTCGCCTGAGGGCATCCCGTTCATTGGCCCGCTGGAAGGTTTTGACGGCCTGTGGCTCAACTGCGGGCATTACCGCAACGGTCTGGTGCTGGCTCCGGCGTCCTGCCAGTTGATCACTGACCTGCTGCTGGACCGCGAGCCCATCATCGACCCCGCACCCTACGCGCCTGCGGGGCGCCTGGCAGGCTAGCCATCCTCTCGGTCATTCGGAGCGTGGGGCACGATGGTGTTCTCTCGCGCACCTATCGTTACGCACGCTCCCGCGTGGGAACGCCTTTCGTGACGCTCTGCGTCACACGTTTTCGCCGCGCAACGCATTCAATCCAGGCCCAGCTTCTTCAGGCGATAGCGCAGTGACCTGAACGACAAACTGAGCCTTTCTGCCGCCGCAGTGCGATTCCAGCGTGTTTCTTCCAGTGCCTGCAGGATGAGCTGGCGTTCGATGCTTTCCAGGTAGTCTTCAAGGTTGTCGATGTCGGCCAGGCTCGGGCCGTCGCTCTCCTGAGGGCTGGCGGACTCTGTCAGGCGCAGGTCGCTGGCGTGGATTTCATCGTTCTCGCACAGCGTGTAGGCGCGCTCCAGCATGTTTTCCAGTTCGCGCACGTTACCGGGGAAGCGGTAGCTCTTCAGCGTTTCCAGCGCCTGCGCGTTCAGGCGTGCGACGGGTTGTGCGCCGTTCCCGGCAAGGCGCTTGAGCACGCTGGCTGCCAGTTGGTCGATATCCTCACGGCGCTCGCGCAATGGGGGCACGCGCACTTCGATCACGTTCAATCGGTAATAAAGATCCTGACGAAACCGACCGGCCGCGACCTCTGCATTCAGGTTCTTGTGGGTGGCACACAGAATACGTACGTCGACAATCTGCTCTTGCTGGCCGCCGACGCTGCGGATGGATTTTTCCTGAATGGCGCGCAGCAGTTTGACCTGCATGGCCAGCGGCAGGTCGGCGACCTCATCGAGAAACAGCGTGCCGGTGTGCGCCGCCTGAAACAGACCGGGCTTGTCTTCGTGGGCACCGCTGAAGCTGCCTTTGCGATGACCGAAGAATTCGCTCTCCATCAGCTCGGAAGGAATGGCGCCGCAGTTCACCGGTATGAAAGGTTTGTCGATGCGCGGACCCTGCTCGTGGATCAGACGCGCTACAAGCTCCTTGCCGCTGCCCGACTCGCCGCTGATGTAGATCGGCGCCTGGCTGCGGGCCAGTTTGCCGATCTGATTGCGCAAGGTACGCATTGCCAGCGAGTCGCCCAGCAGGCGGTTGTCGATGCTTCGCGTGGGTGGTGCGCCGGGCAGGCTCAGCGCGCTATTGACCAGCTCGCGCAACCTGCCGAGGTCGACCGGCTTGGTCACAAAGTCGAAAGCCCCGGCCTTCAGCGCGTTGATCGCCGTGTCCAGATTGCCGTGGGCAGTGATCATCGCCACCGGCACGTGGGGGTAGCCGTGCTGTATGTGTTGCACCAGCTCAAGGCCATTACCGTCAGGCAAACGCATGTCGGTCAGGCACATGTCGAACGGTTCGCGGGCCAGCCAGTCGTGCGCTTCGGCGACGTTACGGGCACTGCGGGTGTCGAGTTTCATGCGCCCCAGCGTGATCTCCAGGAGTTCGCGAATATCCGGCTCATCATCGACTATCAGGATTTTTTGCCGTTGGCTCATGCTCAGCTCGTCTTGAACGGGTGGGCGAAGGTAATGCGCAGGCAACTGCCACCTGTGGGGCGGGGCGCATATTCCAGGTGCGCCTGATTGCTTTCGCACAGTTCACGTGACAGATATAGACCAAGGCCGGTGCCTTTGCTCTCTGTGGTGAAAAACGGTTCGAAGATCTTGCTCAGGTGTTGCTCGCTGACCCCCGGCCCGTCGTCCAGCACTTCCAGCGTAGGCAGCTCGCTTCTGGGGTCATTGTGCAGTTTCAGCCAGACCTGTGCTGATGGATGATTTTTGCCGCTGTAGCGCAGGCCGTTCTGCAACAGGTTGGTCATGATTTGCGTCAGTTGTCCAGAATCCATGCGGGTTGTCAGCGTGCCGGGGCTTATGTCGACATGAATCGACTGATTGGGCGCAGCGGAACTGCGAAATTCAGCAACAAAGTGTTCCAGCCAGGTTTTCAGGTCGAGCAGTTCGGGTTGCGCTTCGCGTCTGCGCGACAATTGCAGGACATTTTCGATGACCCGATCAATGCGTCCCGACTGCTCATGAATGATCTGCCCCAGGCGTCGATCCGCTGCACTGAGCTCTTCCGATTCATTAAGCAACTGCGCCGCATGACTGACGGCACCCAGCGGGTTGCGTATTTCGTGGGCAATCCCGGCGGTCAGGCGTCCCAGTGCGGCAAGCTTGAGCTGCTGCGCCTGATGGGCAATCTGCGACAGGTCTTCGAGAAAAACCAGCGTCTGACGCTGATCTCCACGGTTGAGTGTGGCGAAGCTCGGTTGCAGTACCAGCCCCACGGGGGCGGTGGTGATGCTGCGCGGCACCATGATCGGATTGACGAGCCACTGGCGCAGGCGTTCGACCAGTTGTGGCGAGCAGGTGTCGATGAGCTGGCCGACCAGTTGTTCCTGGCCCAGCAGGTGTAAGGCCCCCTGATTGGCCAGCAGCACCTGATGGTTGGCATCCAGCACCAGAATGCCGGTACGCATGCGTTGCAGAATGAGTGCGTTGAGTGCCTCCAGGCTGTCGACATCCGCCGCGCGCTGCTCGGCCAGTACCTCGCTGACCTGCATGCGCGCTGTCAGCGCCTGCACCAGCAGGGCGGCGGCGAAGCACAAGGCGCCCAGCGAGCCAGCCTGCACGTAGTCGTTGGAAACCGAAGGTGTGCCGAAGCTGATGTAGAACGTCAGGTAGATGATGCCGATGGCCGAAACCGCAGCGATCAACAAGCCGATACGGCCGCGCAGCAACACATTGCTGATCGCTACCGAGGCAATCAACAGGTTGCCGATACCGCTGGAGGGCCCGCCGGCGGCGTAGAACAGCGCGGAGAGCATGATCGCGTCGGTCATCGCCAGGCCGAAAAACTGTGCCTGACGGCTGGGGCGTTCCAGCAGCACGACGACCAGAATGTTGAACACCAGATACAACCAGCAGCCCGAGCGGAACAGGTTCGGGTTGGCCAGTTGCAGCAGCTCGGTTTCCAGGCTGCTGGAAATCAACAGGACCAGTACGACGCCGATGGTCAGTCGATAGAGGTGGTACAGCCGCAGAATCCGCTGCGCCTGCGGGCTGACAAGGGACGGTGAGTCAGCGGTCACGTGCCGCGGGGCCCTGCAGCCGGTGTGCCTCGCTGCAATACCATTGCTGTGCCTGACTCAGCGCACGATCCTGCGGCAGATGAACGCCACACTGCGCGCATCGCACCATGGGTGTCGAGGCCAGTTCAGGCGGCTCGGCGCGGGATTTCGGCTTGGGGGGATTGATCAGACGCTTGACGAACCAGACCAACGCCGCGATCAACGCGACCCACATAAGTAAGCGAACCATGACTACCAGCTTAGTGATTGACGATGGCGCAGTGTAGCCAAGCCGCGAGCGGGCGCACAGGGGCAAAATTGATGCACAAAAAAAGAGGCCCGAAGGCCTCTTTTTTTATGCACTCAGGATCAGTCGAACAGACCCAGGGTCATGTAGCTGAACCACGAACGGCTCTTGGTGCCTTTCGCTTCGGCGTCTTTTTCCGCCTGTTCGTCCAGCTCGGCCTGATTCTCCGGCAGCAGTTCTTTCGGAATGGAATCCTTGGCGTCCTGGTACTGCTTCTTCATGTCCTGATCGGCGCGGGTCTGGCCCGGTGGCAGTGGAGCGCTGCCGTCGATCAGGCCAAGGGTCGCTTTCGACAGCCATGAGCGGTTATCGGCCTCGGCTTCACGCGGGGTGAACTTGCCGTCAGCCAGTTGCGGGTGGTTCGGGTAGTTGGTCTTCAGCACTTCCAGGCTGGTGGCAGCCAGGTCGTCAAGGTGCAGACGCTGATAGGACTCGACCATCACCGCCAGACCGTCGCCGACCGAAGGCGTCTCCTGGAAGTTTTCCACTACGTAGCGGCCACGGTTGGCGGCGGCGACATAGGCCTGACGGGTCAGGTAGTAGTCGGCTACGTGGATTTCATAGGACGCCAGCAGGTTGCGCAGGTAAATCATGCGTTGCTTGGCGTCAGGCGCATAGCGACTGTTCGGAAAGCGGCTGGTCAACTGGGCGAATTCGTTGAACGAGTCACGCGCAGCGCCCGGGTCACGCTTGGTCTGGTCCAGCGGCAGGAAGCGCGCCAGGAGGCCCACGTCCTGGTCGAAGGAGGTCAGGCCCTTCATGTAATACGCATAGTCGACGTTCGGGTGCTGCGGATGCAGGCGGATGAAACGCTCGGCAGCGGATTTGGCTGCTTCGGGTTCACCATTCTTGTAGTTCGAGTAGATCAACTCGAGCTGAGCCTGATCGGCGTAGCGACCGAACGGATAGCGAGATTCCAGCGCCTTGAGCTTCTCAGTGGCACTGTTATAGCTGTTATTTCCCAGGTCGGCCTGCGCCTGCTGGTACAGCTCGACTTCGCTGAGGTTTTCGTCGATGACTTCCTTCGACGAACAGGCCGCAGTCAATGCGAGGATGGCGATCAGCAGCAGGTGTTTCACTTGCATGGCGGCTTGCGTCCCTATAACGGCCTGCTGTCTTGGGCGGGGCCGTCCTGTTATGATGAGCGCCCCGCGATACCGGCGGGACAAAAGACGCCGTATTTAACCACAAGCGCGCTGCCGAAACCAAAGGCTAGCCGCCACCTAGTCTGGTCATGTCCGAAAATATAGAACTTCGCGCAGAGGTGCCGTCCGAATTGGGCGGTCAACGCCTCGATCAAGTCGCCGCACAATTATTCGCTGAGCACTCGCGCTCGCGCCTTTCCGCCTGGATCAAGGACGGCCGCCTGACTGTGGACGGAGGCGTTCTGCGCCCTCGCGACATCGTGCACGGTGGCGCTGTTCTCGAGCTGATTGCCGAGCAGGAGGCCCAGGGTGAATGGGTCGCTCAGGACATCGAGCTCGACATCATCTATGAAGACGACCAGATCCTCGTCATCAACAAGCCCGCCGGGCTGGTGGTGCACCCGGCTGCCGGTCATGCCGACGGCACGCTGCTCAACGCCCTGCTGCACCATGTACCGGACATCATCAATGTTCCGCGTGCCGGCATCGTGCACCGTCTGGACAAGGACACCACCGGCCTGATGGTGGTCGCCAAGACCATTCAGGCGCAGACACAGCTGGTTACCCAGTTGCAGAGTCGCAGTGTCAGCCGTATCTACGAGTGCATCGTGATCGGCGTGGTGACCGCAGGCGGCAAGATCGACGCGCCCATCGGCCGTCACGGTCAGCAGCGCCAGCGCATGGCGGTGATGGAAGGCGGCAAGCAGGCGGTCAGTCATTACCGCGTGCTGGAGCGCTTCCGTTCGCACACTCATGTACGGGTCAAGCTGGAAACCGGGCGTACCCACCAGATTCGCGTGCACATGGCGCATATCAACTATCCGTTGGTCGGCGACCCTGCCTATGGCGGTCGTTTCCGTATTCCGCCAGCGGCCAGCCTGACCATGGTCGATTCGCTCAAGACCTTCCCGCGGCAGGCGTTGCATGCCCGCTTCCTGGAGCTGGATCATCCGACCACCGGTAAGCGCATGAGCTGGGAATCGCCGTTGCCGGACGATTTCGTCTGGTTGCTGTCCCTGCTCAAGCAGGATCGCGAGGCGTTCATCGGGTGAATGACTGGCTGATACCTGACTGGCCTGCGCCAGCACAGATCAAGTCCTGCGTTACCACTCGCTCGGGTGGGGGCAGCCTGGCCCCGTTCGACAGCTTCAATCTGGGCGAGCACGTCGATGACAGCCCGCAGGCCGTGGCGAGCAATCGCCAGCGCCTGACCGCCAGTCTCAAGGCTCAGCCCGCCTGGTTGAAGCAGGTGCATGGCGTAAACGTTGTACCTGCCGATCCATCCCGTGTCGTCGAGGCCGATGCCAGCTGGACGAGCACGCCTGGCATGGCCTGCACCATCATGACCGCCGACTGCCTGCCCGCGCTGTTCTGTCGTCGTGACGGTACGCGTGTGGCTGCCGCGCATGCCGGCTGGCGCGGGCTGGCGGCCGGGGTGCTGGAAGCGACGGCCGACAGCCTGCAGAGTGCTCCCGAAGACATCATGGTCTGGCTGGGGCCGGCCATCGGTCAACCGTCGTTCGAAGTCGGTCCCGAGGTGCGCGAGGCCTTTACCGCCAGCCACCCGCAGACAGCCGCTGCGTTTGTCGCCAGTTCGAATCCTGATCGTTTCATGGCCGACATCTACGCGCTCGCCCGGTTAAGACTGGCAGCCCAAGGTGTCTCTGCCGTGTATGGCGGCGGGCTGGATACCTTCACCGACCCGCGCTTCTTTTCCTACAGGCGTGCCGCGCGCACTGGCCGCTTCGCTTCGCTGATCTGGATCGAACACGCCTGATTGCCGGGCTGTTTTGCACATTCCAGCTAGACTTGCCTGAACACTCGTCTGATCTGTATCAACCCCGGCCCGCTTGAAACGCGCAGAATCGTCCGCATCTAACTGGCTATTCAGCAGGTTTTCTTTATAGGTGTGTTCATTGCTCCGGCCTGCATTAAAGGAAGGTGACTAATGCGTATCGACAGATTGACCAGTAAATTACAGTTAGCGTTATCCGATTCCCAGTCGCTGGCCGTTGGCCTCGACCATCCCGCCATCGAACCTGCGCACTTGATGCAGGCGCTGCTTGAGCAGCAGGGCGGTTCCATCAAGCCTTTGCTGTTGCAGGTAGGCTTCGACATCAACAGCCTGCGCAAGGAACTGAGTGCAGAGCTGGATCGGTTGCCAAAAATCCAGAACCCGACCGGCGACGTCAACATGTCGCAGGATCTGGCGCGCCTGCTCAATCAGGCTGACCGTCTGGCGCAGCAGAAAGGCGACCAGTTCATTTCCAGCGAGCTGGTGCTGCTCGCGGCAATGGACGAGAACAGCAAGCTCGGCAAATTGTTGCTGGGGCAGGGCGTCAGCAAGAAAGCTCTGGAAAACGCCATCAACAACCTGCGCGGCGAAGGTGCCGTGAATGACCCGAACGTCGAAGAGTCGCGTCAGGCGCTGGACAAGTACACCGTTGACCTGACCAAGCGTGCCGAAGAGGGCAAGCTCGACCCGGTGATCGGTCGTGATGACGAGATTCGTCGCACCATTCAGGTCCTGCAGCGCCGCACCAAGAACAACCCGGTGCTGATCGGCGAACCAGGCGTGGGCAAGACCGCCATTGCCGAGGGCCTGGCGCAGCGCATCATCAATGGTGAAGTGCCCGATGGCCTGCGCGGCAAGCGCTTGCTGTCGCTGGACATGGGCGCGCTGATCGCCGGTGCCAAGTACCGTGGCGAGTTCGAGGAGCGCCTCAAATCGCTGCTCAACGAACTGTCCAAGCAGGAAGGCCAGATCATCCTGTTCATCGACGAGCTGCACACCATGGTCGGCGCGGGCAAGGGCGAAGGCTCGATGGACGCTGGCAACATGCTCAAACCTGCACTGGCGCGCGGCGAGCTGCATTGTGTCGGCGCCACCACGCTCAACGAGTACCGCCAATATATAGAGAAGGATGCGGCGCTTGAGCGTCGATTCCAGAAAGTCCTGGTCGACGAGCCAAGCGAAGAAGACACCATTGCGATCCTGCGTGGCCTGAAGGAGCGCTACGAAGTGCACCACAAGGTCGCCATCACTGACGGCGCGATCATCGCAGCGGCCAAGCTGAGCCATCGCTATATCACCGACCGCCAGTTGCCGGACAAGGCCATCGACCTGATCGACGAAGCGGCCAGCCGCATTCGCATGGAGATCGACTCCAAGCCTGAAGTGCTCGACCGCCTTGAGCGTCGCCTGATCCAGCTGAAAGTAGAGGCTCAGGCCCTCAAAAAGGAAAAAGACGAGGCGGCGATCAAGCGCCTGGAAAAACTTCAGGGTGAAATCCAGCGTCTTGAGCTTGAGTACGCGGACCTTGAAGAAATCTGGACCTCGGAAAAAGCCGAGGTCACCGGCTCGGCACAGATCCAGCAGAAAATCGAACAGTCTCGCCAGGAGCTGGAAGCCGCTCGCCGCCGGGGCGATCTGAACCGCATGGCCGAGTTGCAGTACGGGATCATTCCCGACCTGGAGCGCAGCCTGCAAATGGTCGACCAGCACGGCAAGCCGGAAAACCAGTTGCTGCGCAGCAAGGTGACCGAGGAAGAAATTGCCGAGGTCGTGTCGAAGTGGACCGGTATCCCGGTGTCGAAGATGCTCGAAGGCGAGCGCGAGAAGCTGTTGCGCATGGAAACCCTGCTGCACAACCGGGTGATCGGCCAGGAAGAAGCGGTGGTCGCCGTCTCCAATGCCGTGCGTCGTTCGCGTGCCGGGCTTTCCGACCCTAACCGTCCGAGCGGATCCTTCATGTTCCTCGGCCCGACCGGCGTGGGCAAGACCGAACTGTGCAAGGCGCTGGCCGAATTCCTGTTCGACACCGAAGAGGCGATGGTGCGTATCGACATGTCCGAGTTCATGGAGAAACATTCCGTGGCTCGCCTGATCGGTGCGCCGCCAGGCTATGTTGGTTACGAAGAGGGCGGCTACCTGACCGAAGCCGTGCGTCGCAAACCGTATTCGCTGATTCTGCTCGATGAGGTCGAGAAGGCGCATTCCGATGTGTTCAACATCCTCTTGCAGGTGCTTGAAGACGGACGCCTGACGGACAGCCACGGGCGCACGGTGGACTTCCGCAATACCGTGATCGTCATGACTTCCAACCTGGGCTCTGCGCAGATCCAGGAGCTGGTCGGTGACCGTGAGGCGCAGCGTGCTGCAGTGATGGACGCAGTCGGTACGCACTTCCGTCCGGAGTTCGTTAACCGGATCGACGAAGTGGTGATCTTCGAACCGCTGGCGCGTGACCAGATCGCCGGTATCACCGACATCCAGCTGGGCCGCCTGCGCAAGCGTCTGGCCGAGCGCGAGCTGTCGATGACCCTGAGCCCCGAGGCGCTGGACAAGCTGATCGCCGTTGGTTACGACCCGGTCTATGGCGCACGGCCGCTGAAGCGGGCGATTCAGCGCTGGATCGAGAACCCGCTGGCGCAGATGATCCTCTCGGGCAGCTTCATGCCCGGTACGACCATCACCGGCAAGGTGGTCGACGACGAGATCACGTTTGTCTGACAGCGCTCGTCAACGCTCTATAGAAGGGCCCTCGAACCGAGGGCCTTTTTTTGAGGCGTGGTCAGCAGTAGAATCAGGCCCGAGAGGCGATCTGAAAAAAAATCGCAAATCATTGTCTTAAAAAGCAATTTATAGGGTTGACAGGTGTTTTTAAAATTGTAGAATAGCGCGCCTCAGAGACGTGAACGCAACGATACAAACGAAGCGGAAAGGTCGATGAGATTGAGATCAACGAGTTAACAGCAAGCTGATTTCAAGGCGACAGGTTGTAAAGTTGAATCTGAAATCGATAGTTCCGCGATAGCTCAGTTGGTAGAGCAAGTGACTGTTAATCACTGGGTCCCTGGTTCGAGTCCAGGTCGTGGAGCCAGATTTCGCAAGGTTCAATGCAGTTTCAGTCGGGGTATAGCGCAGTCCGGTAGCGCGCCTGCTTTGGGAGCAGGATGTCAGGAGTTCGAATCCCCTTACCCCGACCATATTTGGGTCGTTAGCTCAGTTGGTAGAGCAGTTGGCTTTTAACCAATTGGTCGTAGGTTCGAATCCCACACGACCCACCATTTTTGGTCAGTTTGTATCTGGCTGGATCTTAGGGAGTGACGCCACAAGCGTCACCCAAATAGAAAACGCCTCCTCGGAGGTGTTTTTTAGCATCATCGGGGTATAGCGCAGTCCGGTAGCGCGCCTGCTTTGGGAGCAGGATGTCAGGAGTTCGAATCCCCTTACCCCGACCATTTTCGCCCAGCTGTATCAGGGTTG
>NZ_LKGW01000116.1:0-61237 GCF_001467335.1 Pseudomonas sp. ICMP 10191 | reverse complement strand
CTGTGTCAAACTTTAATAGATTGTGTCAAACTTTAATAGGTTGTGTCAATCTTTATTCTGAACAGCCAGAAACCCCCACCCCTGTGGATAACTCACTCCACCGTCACCGACTTCGCCAGATTCCGCGGTTGATCCACATCCGTCCCTTTCAGCACAGCCACGTAATACGAAAGCAACTGCAGCGGGATGGTGTAGAGAATCGGTGCCAGGGCATCGATGATGTGTGGCATGGCGATGACGTGGGTGCCCTCGCCGTTCTTCATGCCGGCCTGCTCATCCGCGAACACGATCAACTCGCCGCCGCGTGCGCGCACTTCCTGCAGGTTGGATTTGAGTTTCTCCAGCAGTTCGTTGTTCGGTGCGACGGTGACGACTGGCATGTCGGCGTCGACCAGCGCCAACGGGCCATGCTTGAGTTCGCCGGCCGGGTAGGCTTCGGCGTGGATGTAGGAGATTTCTTTGAGCTTGAGTGCGCCTTCCATTGCCACCGGAAACTGTGCGCCGCGCCCAAGGAACAGGGTGTGGTGCTTCTCGGCGAACAGTTCGGCGATTTTCTCGACCGTGCCGTCCATTGCCAGCGCTTCGCCGAGGCGGGTTGGCAGGCGACGCAGTTCTTCGACCAGCTGCGCTTCGACGCCCTGCTCCAGCGATCCCTTGACCTGACCCAGCGACAGGGTCAGCAGCAACAAGGCGACCAATTGGGTGGTGAAAGCCTTGGTCGATGCCACGCCGATTTCCGGGCCAGCCTGGGTCAGCAGGGTCAGGTCTGATTCACGTACCAGTGAGCTGATGCCGACGTTACAGATCGCCAGGCTGGCCAGAAAGCCCAGTTCCTTGGCGTTGCGCAGCGCTGCCAAGGTGTCGGCGGTTTCACCGGACTGCGAGATCGAGACGAACAGGGTGTCCGGCTGAACCACTACCTTGCGATAGCGGAACTCGCTGGCCACTTCGACCTGGCAAGGGATGCCGGCCAGGCCTTCAAGCCAGTAACGCGCTACCATGCCTGCGTGGTAGCTGGTGCCACAGGCCACGATCTGAACATTGCGTACTTTGGCGAACAGTTCGGCAGCCTGTGGACCAAATGCGTGGACCAGCACTTGCTGTTGCCCCAGACGACCTTCGAGGGTGCGCTGTACGACCTTGGGCTGCTCATGGATTTCCTTGAGCATGAAGTGACGATACTCACCCTTGTCGGCGGCTTCGGCGCCTTCATGGTATTGCACCACTTCGCGCTCAACCGACACACCGTCGACGTTCCAGATCTGCACGCTGTCGCGACGGATCTCGGCGATGTCGCCCTCTTCCAGGTACATGAAACGGTCAGTGACCTGACGCAGCGCCAGTTGGTCGGAGGCCAGGAAGTTTTCACCCAGGCCCATGCCGACAACCAGCGGGCTGCCACTGCGAGCGGCCAGCAGGCGATCCGGCTGCGCGGCATTGATGACCGCAAGCCCATAAGCACCGTGAAGTTCTTTCACCGCAGCCTTCAGGGCAACCGCCAGATCGGCGGTGTCCTTGAGCTTGTGGTGCAGCAGATGGACGATGACTTCAGTGTCGGTATCGGATGCGAAGACGTAACCCAGGCCTTTCAGCTGTTCACGCAGCGCTTCGTGATTCTCGATGATGCCGTTGTGGACAACTGCCAGCGTGTCGGCCGAGAAGTGTGGGTGGGCGTTACGCTCACACGGGGCGCCGTGGGTCGCCCAACGCGTGTGGGCAATGCCCAGACGACCGATCAGCGGCTCGCCGGCAAGTGCCTGTTCCAGCTCACTGACCTTGCCAGAGCGACGGCGGCGCTCAAGGGTGCCTTCGTTGCTGAAGACTGCCACGCCCGCGCTGTCATAACCGCGGTATTCAAGGCGCTTGAGGCCTTCGAGCAAAATGGCCGTGATATTACGTTCAGCAACGGCGCCGACGATTCCACACATGGTTATCTCCTAGCTGACAGCAGCACAAATCAGATTGATGCCGCGGGCCTGTATCTGATCGCGCGCCTCACTGGGCAGGCGATCATCAGTAATAAGGGTGTGGATACTGCTCCAGGGCAGTTCCAGATTGGGGATCTTGCGACCGACCTTGTCGGCTTCGACCATGACCACGACTTCCCGGGCGACTTCCGCCATGACCCGGCTCAAGCCCAGCAGCTCGTTGAAGGTGGTGGTGCCACGAATCAGATCGATGCCGTCGGCACCGATGAACAGCTGATCAAAGTCGTAGGAGCGCAGTACCTGTTCCGCGACTTGCCCCTGAAAAGACTCCGAGTGCGGATCCCACGTTCCGCCCGTCATCAACAGGACCGGTTCGTGCTCCAGCTCGGTCAGGGCGCGCGCAACATGCAGGGAATTGGTCATGACCACCAGGCCGGGTTGCTGGCCCAGCTCAGGAATCAATGCCGCCGTGGTGCTGCCACTGTCGACGATGATTCTGGCGTGCTCGCGAATTCTGGAAACCGCAGCGCGGGCGATGGCCTGTTTGTAGCGGGAAACCGGCTGACTGCCATCGCTTATAAGCTCGTGAGGAAGCGGCACTGCGCCCCCGTAACGGCGCAACAGCAGGCCGTTGGTTTCAAGCGCAGCCAGGTCCTTTCGAATCGTAACTTCGGAAGTTTCAAAGCGTCTAGCCAAGTCGTCCACACTGACTTCACCTTGCTCGTTGAGCAGGGCGAGAATGTTGTGGCGACGCTGCGGTGTATTACGCTTCGACATGACTGCCTTAAGTTTCGTTTCGAAAGATAATGAAGGCAATCAAAACCTATTTTTTGGTTTTGGTCAAGGTTTCGGGATGGGGCGGCGCAATTTCTACCGGATACTCGTGACATCGGCTTTTGAGCCTGGGGTGTGACGCGGAGCGTCACGAACGGCATTCCTACGCTGGAGCGTGAGGAACGAGAGGTGATCTCAAGATCATCTTACCCATGCTCCGCGTCCTGGCTTGACTGTCAGGTGTGGATAGTTATGGACGCGTGCCAATGTTGAGCATTGGCACGNGGACTGTGGATAACTCAGTCTTTCCTGATTTTCACCGGCCGCTTCCAGCCTTCGATGTTGCGCTGGCGGGCGCGGGCTACGCCGAGTTGTTCAGCAGGCACGTTTTGCGTGATGGTCGAGCCAGCTGCAGTCGTCGCGCCGTCCAGGATATCCACAGGCGCAACCAGAGAGTTGTTGGAACCAATGAACACGTCTGCACCCAACGTCGTCTTGTGCTTGTTGGCACCATCGTAGTTACAGGTGATGGTACCGGCGCCGATATTGGTGCGTGCGCCGACCTCAGCATCACCAAGATAAGTCAGGTGGCCAACCTTGGCCCCCTCGCCCAGGTTCGCATTCTTGAGCTCGACAAAGTTACCCACATGCGCCTTGGCACCCAGCACGCTGCCTGGTCGCAGGCGTGCAAACGGGCCGGCATCGCTGCCCTCCCCCAGAATCGCACCGTCGATGTGGCTGTTGGCTTTGACGACGACACCCTTGCGCAGGGTGCTGTCCTTGATGACGCAGTTCGGACCGATGACCACGTCATCCTCGATCACGACCTTGCCTTCAAGAATCACATTGATATCGATCAGCACATCGCGCCCGACGCTGACTTCACCGCGCACATCGAAGCGCGCAGGGTCACGCAGGGTCACGCCAGCCGCCATCAGACGACGGGCTTCACGCATCTGGTAATGACGCTCCAGTTCGGAAAGCTGCTTGCGATCATTGGCGCCCTGCACTTCCATCGCGTCGTGGGGTTGCTCTGTGGCAACCACCAGGCCGTCATTAGCTGCCATGGCGATCACGTCGGTGAGGTAATACTCGCCCTGGGCATTGTTGTTGGACAGCCGCCCCAGCCAGTCAGCGAGATGAGCAGCAGGCACCGCGAGAATTCCGGTATTGCCTTCGGTGATAGCCTTCTGCGCGTCGCTCGCGTCCTTATGCTCGACGATGGCACAGACACGATTCTGCTCATCGCGAACGATACGGCCGTAACCGGTAGGGTCATCCAGCGTAACGGTCAACAGGCCCAGTTGCCGTAGGTTGACCAGTTTGAGCAGGCGCGAAAGCGTCTCTACTTCGATCAACGGGACATCGCCATAAAGAATCAACACGGTATCAGCCGTCAGCGCGGGCAGCGCCTGAGCAACCGCATGGCCGGTACCGAGTTGCTTGTCCTGCATCACGAAATTCAAGTCATCGGCTGCCAGCTGTTCACGAACAGCATCAGCGCCGTGTCCGATCACGACATGTATTCCACTTGGGGATAACTGGCGCGCGCTGTGGATAACATGACCCAGCATGGAATTGCCGGCCACGGGGTGCAGGACCTTGGGCAGCGCGGACCGCATCCGGGTACCTTGGCCAGCAGCGAGAATAACGATATCGAGAGACATGATAGGACTACCAACTGAGCGGCAACCGGACCGAAGGCGGGCTGACTTGAAAGAGGAAATCTGAAAAAAGAAAAAGGGTAGCCGAGGCTACCCTTTTTCTCAATCGCGCATCGAGTGCAGCGGGGTTAGCCGCCAAACTTCTTGCGAATTTGCTGAACGGTGCGCAGCTGAGCTGCAGCCTCGGCCAGACGAGCAGTTGCAGATCCGTAATCGAAATCTGCGCCCTTCTCGTTCAGGGCCTTCTCGGCAGCCAGTACGGCAGCCTGAGCAGAAGCTTCATCCAGGTCGGCAGCACGTTGCACAGTATCGGCAAGCACCTTGACCATGTTCGGCTGAACCTCAAGGAAACCACCGGAGATGTAGAACACCTCGGCTTCCCCACCCTGCTTGATCAAGCGGATCGGGCCCGGCTTCAGATCAGTGATCAGCGGCGCGTGGCCTGGAGCGATACCGATATCACCCAGGTTGCCGTGCGCAATCACCATCTCGACCAGACCGGAGAAGATTTCCCCTTCCGCGCTGACGATGTCGCAATGGACTGTCATAGCCATTTGCTTGCCTCAACCTAATAGCGCCCGTTGCCGGGCGCCGGGATTACAGTTTCTTGGCTTTCTCGATCGCTTCTTCGATGCCGCCGACCATGTAGAACGCTTGTTCTGGCAGATGGTCGTAGTCACCGTTGAGGATGCCTTTGAAGCCAGCAATGGTGTCTTTCAGGGAAACGTATTTACCCGAAGCACCGGTGAAGACTTCTGCCACGAAGAAAGGCTGGGACAGGAAGCGCTGGATCTTACGAGCACGGTTAACCAACTGCTTGTCGGTCTCCGACAGCTCGTCCATACCCAGGATCGCGATGATGTCTTTCAGCTCTTTGTAGCGCTGCAACACGTACTGAACGCCGCGAGCGGTGTCGTAGTGTTCCTGGCCAATGACGTTCGGGTCCAGCTGGCGCGAAGTCGAGTCCAGTGGATCTACCGCCGGGTAGATACCCAGGGAAGCGATGTCACGGGACAGTACGACGGTGGCGTCCAAGTGGGCAAACGTGGTCGCTGGCGACGGGTCAGTCAAGTCGTCCGCTGGTACGTATACGGCCTGGATCGAGGTGATCGAACCATTCTTGGTGGAAGTGATGCGCTCTTGCAGAGTGCCCATCTCTTCAGCCAGGGTCGGCTGGTAACCTACTGCGGAAGGCATACGGCCCAGCAGTGCGGATACTTCGGTACCGGCCAGGGTGTAACGATAGATGTTGTCGACGAACAACAGAACGTCGTTACCTTCGTCACGGAACTTCTCGGCCATGGTCAGGCCGGTCAGTGCTACGCGCAGACGGTTACCCGGCGGCTCGTTCATCTGACCGTAGACCAGTGCCACTTTGTCCAGAACGTTGGAGTCCTTCATCTCGTGGTAGAAGTCGTTACCCTCACGAGTACGCTCACCCACACCGGCGAACACGGAATAACCGCTGTGCTCGATGGCGATGTTACGGATCAGCTCCATCATGTTTACGGTCTTGCCGACACCGGCACCACCGAACAGACCGACTTTACCGCCTTTGGCGAACGGGCAGACCAGGTCGATAACCTTGATGCCGGTTTCCAGAAGGTCATTGCCGCCTGCCTGCTCAGCGAAGGACGGTGCAGGACGGTGAATGCCCCAGCGCTCTTCGGTGGCGATCGGGCCAGCTTCGTCGATCGGGTTGCCCAGCACGTCCATGATCCGGCCCAGCGTCGCTTTACCGACCGGTACGGAGATGGCTGCGCCAGAGTCTGTTACTTCCAGACCACGCTTCAAGCCCTCGGTGGAGCCCATCGCAATGGTACGAACCACGCCGTCGCCCAGCTGCTGCTGAACTTCCAGGGTGGTTCCTGCCGCGCTCTGAACTTCCAGCGCGTTGTAGATACTCGGTACGCTATCGCGTGGGAATTCCACGTCGATCACGGCGCCGATGATTTGAACGATACGTCCGCTACTCATTAGCTGGTTCCTCTAATATTTGAACCGTTAAACCGCGGCAGCGCCGCCGACGATTTCCGAGATCTCTTGGGTGATCGCTGCCTGACGCGCCTTGTTGTAGATCAGCTGCAAATCGCTGATCAAATCACCGGCGTTGTCTGTGGCGTTCTTCATCGCGATCATCCGCGCTGCTTGTTCAGCTGCGTTGTTCTCGACCACCGCCTGGTACACCTGCGATTCCACGTAGCGAACCATAAGGCCGTCTAGCAGCTCTTTGGCATCGGGTTCGTAGAGATAGTCCCAGTGGTGCTTGAGCCCTTGATCCGGGGTTGCCACCAGCGGAATCAATTGCTCCACTGTTGGTTGCTGGGTCATGGTGTTGATGAACTTGTTGGATACCACGGACAGGCGATCAATACGGCCATCCAGGTAGGCATCCAGCATCACCTTGACGCTGCCGATCAAGTCGTTGATCGACGGCTCTTCGCCCAGGTGGCTGATCGCAGCGACGACGTTACCGCCGAAGTTGCGGAAAAATGCCGCACCTTTGCTGCCGACCACGCACAGATCGATCTCTACACCGTTTTCACGGTTCACCGCCATGTCCTTGACCAGAGTCTTGAACAGGTTGGTATTCAAGCCACCACACAGACCACGGTCACTGCTCACTACGACATAACCGACGCGCTTAACAGGGCGCTCGATCATGAACGGGTGGCGGTACTCCGGGTTGGCGTTTGCCAGATGACCAATCACCTGACGAATGCGCTCCGCGTAAGGACGGCTAGCAGCCATGCGCATTTGAGCCTTGCGCATTTTGCTGACCGCCACTTTTTCCATGGCGCTGGTGATCTTTTGCGTGCTTTTGATGCTCGCAATCTTGCTGCGAATCTCTTTTGCGCCTGCCATGTAACACCTATCAGGTTAGCAAGCGGGAGCCTTGCGGCCCCCGCTGCGGCTTACCAGGTTTGGGTGGCCTTGAACTTCTCGATGCCGGCTTTCATGCCAGAATCGATTTCGTCATTGAAGTCACCCTTCACGTTGATCTTCGCCATCAAATCGGCGTGATCGCGGTTGAAGTAAGCAATCAGCGCTTGTTCAAAGCTGCCGATCTTGGCGATTTCGACGTCAGTCAGGAACCCACGCTCAGCGGCATACAGCGACAGCGCCATGTCAGCGATCGACATTGGTGCGTATTGCTTCTGCTTCATCAGCTCGGTAACGCGCTGACCATGCTCAAGTTGCTTGCGGGTCGCCTCGTCCAGGTCAGAAGCGAACTGGGCGAATGCCGCCAGTTCACGGTACTGAGCCAGAGCGGTACGGATACCACCGGAAAGCTTCTTGATGATCTTGGTCTGAGCGGCACCACCCACACGGGATACCGAAACACCGGCGTTCACAGCCGGACGGATGCCGGAGTTGAACATCGCCGATTCCAGGAAGATCTGACCGTCGGTGATGGAAATCACGTTGGTCGGAACGAACGCGGAAACGTCGCCAGCCTGGGTTTCGATGATCGGCAGTGCGGTCAGGGAACCGGTTTTGCCGGTCACTGCGCCGTTGGTGAACTTCTCTACGTATTCTTCGGAAACACGCGATGCGCGCTCCAGCAGACGGGAGTGGAGATAGAACACGTCGCCTGGGTAAGCTTCACGGCCTGGTGGACGGCGCAGCAGCAGGGAAATCTGGCGGTAAGCCACTGCTTGCTTGGACAGATCGTCATAAACGATCAGCGCGTCTTCACCGCGGTCGCGGAAGAACTCGCCCATGGTGCAACCCGAGTACGGTGCAAGGAACTGCAGCGCTGCGGATTCGGAAGCACTTGCAGCCACGACGATGGTGTTAGCCAGTGCGCCGTTCTCTTCGAGCTTGCGAACAACGTTGGCAATGGTCGATTGCTTCTGACCGATTGCTACGTAGACGCAGAAGATGCCGCTGTTCTTCTGGTTGATGATTGCGTCGATGGCCAGAGCGGTTTTACCGATCTGACGGTCACCGATGATCAGCTCACGCTGGCCACGGCCGACAGGAATCATGGCATCGACAGCCTTGTAGCCAGTCTGTACAGGCTGGTCTACCGACTTACGCCAGATCACGCCTGGAGCAACTTTCTCGACCGCATCGGTCTCGGTGTTGTTCAGCGGACCTTTGCCGTCAACTGGGTTACCCAGTGCATCGACAACGCGACCCAGCAGTTCCTTACCAACCGGAACCTCGAGGATGCGGCCTGTGCACTTGGCGCTCATGCCTTCAGCCAGAGTCGTGTAAGCGCCCAGTACAACGGCACCCACGGAGTCTTGCTCAAGGTTCAGCGCCATACCGTAGACACCGCCCGGAAACTCGATCATTTCGCCGTACATTACGTCGGCCAGACCATGAATCCGCACGATACCGTCAGACACGCTGACGACTGTGCCTTCGTTACGGGCTTGGGAGGTTACATCGAGCTTGTCGATGCGACCCTTGATGATTTCACTTATTTCGGAAGGATTGAGTTGCTGCATTGCTCTGCTGCCCCTTCAAACTCAAGATTTCAATGCTTCGGCTAGTTTCGCGATCTTGCCACGAACTGAGCCATCGATAACCAGGTCGCCGGCGCGGATGACGACACCCCCTATAAGAGAGGCATCCTCCGCAGCATGCAGGCGCACTTCCCGGCCGAGCCGTGCACTGAGAACCTTGGCGAGTTTGTCTTGCTGTTCTTGGTTCAATGCGAAAGCACTGGTGACATCCACATCGACCGATTTTTCCTGCTCGGCCTTGTACAGGTCGAACAGTTCGGCGATCTCCGGCAAGAGCGGGAGGCGGTCGTTTTCAGCAACGACGTGAATGAAATTCTGTGCCTTGGCATCGAACTTTTCGCCACACACTTCAATAAAAGTGGTGGCCTTTTGTGCGCTCGTCAGTCGCGGGGCCTTGAGCATGCGCTGCATGGTGTCGTCTTGCGACACCGCAGCAGCCAGGCCGAGCATGGCTGACCAATTGGCCAGCTGCTGGTGGGCCTGCGCATGCTCGAAGGCCGCCTTCGCGTAAGGTCGGGCCAACGTGGTCAGTTCTGCCATGATCGCCCTCGCTTAAATTTCAGCAGCCAGTTTGTTAACCAGCTCCGCGTGCGCGTTTTGATCGATTGTGGCACCCAGAATCTTCTCTGCGCCATTGACTGCCAGGCTACCCAACTGGGCGCGCAAGGCATCTTTGACACCGTTCAGTTCCTGCTCGATCTCGGCCTGAGCCTGAGCCTTCACACGGTCAGCTTCAACGCGTGCCGTTTCACGGGCTTCGTCGACAATCTGGGTACCGCGTTTCTTGGCTTGCTCAATGATCTCGGCTGCTTGAGCTTTAGCTTCGCGCAGTTGTTGACCCGCTTTTTCTTGGGCCAGCTCCAGGTCGCGAGCTGCTCGGGAAGCAGCGTCCAGTCCATCCGCGATCTTCTTCTGACGTTCGTGCAAAGCCGCGATGACCGGAGGCCACACGAACTTCATGCAGAAAATCACAAAAATGAAGAACGCAACGGACTGGCCAATCAGGGTTGCATTAATGTTCACGCCAACACCTCGCTCGTTCGTTGTCCATCACACCAATCAACTCGAAAATTCGAGTGATCAGCCAGCGAGTTGACCAACGAAGGGGTTCGCAAAGGTGAAGAACAGAGCGATACCAACACCGATCATGGTCACGGCGTCGAGCAGGCCCGCAACGATGAACATTTTAACTTGCAGCATTGGAACCATTTCCGGCTGACGCGCTGCGCCTTCCAGGAACTTGCCGCCCAACAGGCCGAAACCGATTGCAGTACCCAGTGCGCCCAGGCCGATCAACAGTGCAACAGCGATAGCGGTTAGACCAACTACAGTTTCCATCTTTCCTCCCGACTTTTACGTCGTATTGGTTAGGTTTTTTTAATTGAAGCGGTAAAACAAAATCGTTTCTACATCAGCCCTTGCGGGCACCGCCTCGCCAGTGGCGAGACGGTCATCAGACGCGTCCTGAGACGAATCTCAATGGTTATCTTCGTGAGCCATCGACAGGTAGACGATGGTCAGCATCATGAAGATGAACGCTTGCAGGGTGATGATCAGGATGTGGAACACAGCCCACGCCCACTGCAGCACTACACCCAGACCGCTGAGCCACAACAGACCGCTGCCGAACATCACGGCGATCAGAATGAAGACCAGCTCGCCAGCATACATGTTGCCGAACAGACGCAAAGCCAGGGAAATCGGCTTGGCGATCAGCGTCACGAATTCCAGCAGGAAGTTGACCGGGATCAACAGCGCCTGAACGAACAGGTTCTTGCTGCCAAACGGGTGAAGGGTCAGTTCGCCGATGAAACCGCCGATGCCCTTGACCTTGATGCTGTAGAAAATGATCAGTGCGAACACGGACAGGGCCATGCCCAGCGTGGCGTTCGGGTCAGTGGTCGAAACGGCACGGAACGGAATGTGCGAGTCACCCGAGATCATCATCGCCAGCTGTGGAATCCAGTCCACCGGTACCAGGTCGACCGCGTTCATCAGGAATACCCAGACGAAAATGGTCAACGCCAGTGGCGCGATGACCGCGCTGCGGCCGTGGAAGCTGTCTTTCACACTACCGTCGACGAACTCGACCAGCACTTCGACGAAGTTCTGCAGTGCGCCAGGCTGGCCGGAAGTTGCCTTCTTGGCCGCCATGCGGAAGATCAGAACGAAAATCAGACCCAACGCAACCGACCAGCCGAGGGTATCGACGTGGAAGGCCCAGAAACCCATTTCCTTGGCTTCCGCTGCGGTGTGGGCAAAGCCCCATTCGCCATTGGGCAGGTGCCCGAATGTAAGGTTCTGCAAGTGGTGCTGGATATAGCCCGAAGCTGTTTGCTCTGCCATGGTTGCCTCAAACGCCCTAAGGTCTCGAAAGTCTTGTTCTCGTAAGCAGGGGAGCGAACCAGTTGACCACCTGGATCAACATGAACACGCCGAATACAGCCAGCGGCGCCAAAGGCTTCACACCTGCGAACGTCAATGCAAAAAGCACTGCCGTGAAAATCAGTTTGCCTGCCTCGCCGGCGTAGAACGACCGAACGATGGCTTGCGCTGCTCTGGCCCCGGAAAACCGGAATGCCTTGTGAGCAAAGTATAAATTGGGTAGCCAGGCTATCAGGCCTCCGCAGAGTCCCGAATATCCTGCAACGACTCCTTGCCACTGCCACAGCACCAATGCGGCCATGAGCAGGACGATCAATTGAGCCAGCAAAAGCGGGAAAACCGCCAGGCGATAGAACGGCAAGCGGTCTGGCATGCGGGATTCCATCGCAACTGCTCCTTTGATGTCGGTCGCCATAATCAATAACTTGGCATAATTTGTGCCGACAAAATGCGCGCAGAGTATAGGGGCGGTTAAGCCCCTATTCAACAGTCGGGTAGTGATTTCCGACTATACGCTACAGAGCAATTGTTTCAGCGGATGTGAGCGAGCACTCCCTGAAGCTCGTCCAGCGAGTTGTAACGGATGACCAATTGCCCTTTGCCCTTCTGACCATGACGGATCTGCACCGCAGAGCCCAGACGCTCGGCCAGACGCTGTTCCAGCCGGCTGATGTCCGGGTCGGTCTTCACCGGCTCGGCAGCCTCTGCCTTGCCGCTCAGCCACTGCCTGACCAGTGCTTCGGTCTGGCGCACGGTAAGCCCGCGTGCGACAACGTGTCGCGCACCTTCGACCTGCCGATCTTCACCCAAGCCGAGCAAGGCACGCGCATGGCCCATTTCCAGGTCACCATGAGACAGCATCGTCTTGATGGCCTCCGGCAAGGCAATCAGGCGTAACAGGTTGGCGACACTGACTCGCGACTTGCCGACGGCATCGGCCACCTGCTGCTGGGTCAGTTGAAACTCCTGCTGCAAGCGCTGCAGCGCCATGGCCTCTTCGATCGGGTTGAGGTCCTCACGCTGGATGTTCTCGATCAGCGCCATCGCAATCGCGGTTTCGTCCGGTACATCGCGGACCATCGCCGGGATCGTCTCGACACCTGCCTGCTGGCTGGCACGCCAGCGACGCTCGCCCGCAATGATCTCGAAGCGGTTGTCACCGATAGGACGCACCACGATCGGCTGCATCACGCCCTGCGACTTGATCGACTGCGCGAGCTCTTCGAGTGCCTGCGGGTCCATGTCACGGCGCGGCTGGTACTTGCCGCGCTGGATCAGGTCCAGCGGCACATGCTGCAACTCACTTGGCGGGGCCTTGACGGCCTGTTCTTCCAGCGAACTGACGGTTGGACTGCTCAGAAGCGCGTCCAACCCACGTCCGAGACCTCGTTTCTTGACGGCCATGGGAATTCCTTAGGTTGGCTGAGCGGTTTTTGCGCCGCGACGTTGACGACGAACCAGTTCACTTGCCAGGGCCAGATAGGCCAGCGCACCGCGAGACGACTTGTCGTACGCCAGCACGGGCATGCCGAAACTCGGTGCCTCGGCCAGACGGATGTTTCTCGGGATCACGGTGTCGTACAGCTGCTCGCCGAAATGTTCCTTGAGCTGCGCCGAAACGTCGTTGATCAGGCTAAGCCGCGGATCATACATGGTGCGCAGCAGGCCTTCGATTTTCAGCTGCGGGTTGAGCAGTTCAGCAATACGCTTGATGTTATCCACAAGGTCGCTGAGACCTTCGAGTGCAAAGTACTCGCACTGCATGGGGATAATTACGCCGTCTGCGGCAACCAGCGCGTTCAGGGTCAGCATCGACAGCGAAGGTGGGCAGTCGATGAGAATGTAATCGTAATTCTCGCGGATGGGCGCCAGCGCATTGCGCAGACGACTCTCTTTCATCTGCATTTCCAGCAGAACCACTTCGCCCGCCGTCAGATCACGGTTGGCCGGAAGCAGTTGATAACCACCGTGCTCGGAAAACTGCATGGCCTCGCCCAGATCGCATTCGCCGATCAACAGGTCGTAGACGGAGTTTTCCAGGTTGTGTTTATCCACACCGCTGCCCATGGTCGCGTTGCCCTGGGGATCGAGATCGATCAGCAGCACACGGCGCTTGGTCGCGACCAGCGATGCGGCGAGGTTGATGCATGTGGTGGTCTTGCCGACCCCACCTTTCTGGTTCGCTATCGCGAATACCTTAGCCATTCTTGCTTGTGTTCCCAGTCATGCCGTGCGGCGCAGTATCAGCAGATGGCGTTGGCCTTGGCAACCCGGAACGGTCAAGGCGTGTGCGCTATCGAGGTGAAAATCCGAGGGCAATGCTACCAGCTCATCGTCAGGATGCAGCCCTTTCATTGCCAGCCAGCGTGTATTGACGTCGCCCATGTGACGCGTCCAGCCGGTGAAGTCTTCCAGGCTGCTGAATGCACGGGAGATGATCCCGTCGAAAGGCACTTCGGGCTGATAACTTTCTGCACGGCTGTGGATAACTTCAAGATTATCCAGTTTCAGCTCAAGTTTGACCTGGGTCTGAAACCGGGTTTTCTTGCCATTGCTGTCCAGCAGCGCCACTTTGCGCTCCGGAAACAGGATGGCCATGGGAATGCCGGGCATCCCACCGCCGCTGCCAACGTCGATCCAGCGCGTACCTTCGATGAAGGGCACCACACTGAGACTGTCGAGCAGATGCCTCGATACCATTTCGTCCGGGTTGCGTACCGCAGTCAGGTTGTAGGCCTTGTTCCACTTGATCAACAACGCCAGATACGCCAGCAATTGCTCGTGCTGGGCCGGGCTGAGGTCAATCCCCAATTCCCGGGCACCGGTGGATAACTCTTGGGCGTGTTGCGGGGTGACCATAGAACTCAAGCGCTTTGCTCCAACTGACGGCCCGCGCCGCGTTTTTTCAAATGGATCATCAACAGCGATATCGCTGCAGGCGTGACGCCGGGGATACGCGATGCCTGTCCAAGTGTTTCCGGACGAGTTATCCCCAGCTTGCTTTGGATTTCTTTCGACAGGCCGGAGATCGCGGCGTAATCGATGTCTTCCGGCAGACGGGTGTCTTCACTGGCGCGCAGACGGGCAATTTCGTCCTGCTGGCGATCAATGTAACCGGCGTATTTTGTCTTGATCTCTACCTGCTCGGCGACCTGGGGATCGATGCAGCCCTGGCCAGTGATTGAAATCAGGCTGGCGTAATCGATTTCCGGACGGGTCAGCAGGTTGAGCAAATTGTATTCGTGGGTCAGTGGCGTGCCGAAGTGTGCAGCAATCGCATCGCCCTGCTCGGTACCGGGACGTACCCAGGTACTTTTCAAACGCTGCTCTTCCAGCTCGATGCTTTCACGCTTGGTGCAGAACGCGGCCCAGCGGGCGTCGTCGACCAGGCCCAGTTCGCGGCCTTTTTCGGTGAGTCGCAAATCAGCGTTGTCTTCGCGCAGGATCAAACGGTATTCGGCCCTGGAGGTGAACATCCGGTAAGGCTCTTGCGTACCGAGCGTGATCAGGTCGTCGACCAGAACGCCGATGTACGCTTCATCGCGACGCGGGCACCAGCTGTCTCGACCCTGTGCGCGCAGCGCGGCATTGGTCCCGGCCAGCAAACCCTGGGCACCGGCCTCTTCATAACCGGTCGTGCCGTTGATCTGGCCTGCGAAGAACAGACCGCCGATGACCTTGGTTTCCAGGCTGTATTTCAGATCACGCGGGTCGAAATAGTCATATTCGATGGCGTAACCAGGACGAACGATGTGTGCATTCTCCATGCCGCGAATCGACCGGACGATCTGCAGTTGCACATCGAATGGCAACGACGTGGAGATACCGTTCGGGTACAGCTCGTGCGTGGTCAATCCTTCCGGCTCGATGAAGACCTGATGGCTTTCCTTGTCGGCAAACCGGTGGATCTTGTCTTCGATCGACGGGCAGTAACGCGGACCAATACCTTCGATCACGCCCGAATACATCGGCGAGCGATCGAGGTTGGACGCAATGATTTCGTGAGTCCGCGCGTTGGTGTGCGTAATCCAGCAACTGACCTGCGGCGGATGCTGTTCCTTGTTGCCCAGGAACGACATGACCGGAATCGGTGTGTCACCTGGTTGCTCGGTCATCACCGAAAAATCCACAGAACGTCCGTCAATCCGTGGCGGGGTCCCGGTTTTCAGGCGGCCGACGCGCAGCGGCAGTTCACGCAGTCTTTGCGCCAATGCGATCGAAGGAGGATCACCTGCCCGACCGCCCGAATAATTTTGCATACCGATGTGGATAAGTCCGCCAAGGAACGTACCTGTGGTCAACACCACTGAATCGGCAAATATGCGCATACCCATCTGGGTCACGACGCCGCGCACTTGATCCTGTTCAACGATCAGGTCATCGCAGGCTTGCTGAAATATCCACAGATTCGGCTGATTTTCCAGAGTTTCACGAATGGCTGCCTTGTACAGCACGCGATCTGCCTGCGCACGGGTGGCACGTACGGCCGGCCCCTTGCGGCTGTTCAGCACGCGGAACTGGATACCGCCCTTGTCAGTAGCCATGGCCATGGCGCCGCCCAAGGCGTCGATTTCCTTGACCAGATGGCTTTTACCGATACCACCGATGGCCGGGTTGCAACTCATCTGGCCGAGTGTTTCCACGTTGTGGGTCAGCAACAGGGTTTTGACACCCATGCGTGCCGACGCCAGTGCGGCCTCGGTACCGGCATGACCGCCACCGATGACGATCACTTCAAAACGGGAAGGGAAATCCACCACGCACCTCGTGCCTGTTGTCGATGAGAAATTGGGATAGCTGACAAGTATAGGGACTTACCCCACCTGAATGAAACCCGTTGGACAAAATTTAACCAGCTGTGGAAAAGTCGCGGATAAAGAAAATAAAAAGGAAAGAAAGTTTATAAAGCCTTGTTTTTATGTTTATTCTTACTGAGCTACCTTTCTGTGGATAGATCTCTACGAGCCTTTATTTTCAATGTGTACAGAGATTCAAAAGTCTGTGTTCATGTGGGGATGAGGGGTTTGGATAACCGTCCTGAGCCTGTTGATAAGATAGCCACTTGTCCACAGGGGCATTTATCTTCAGGTTTGCACCCTGCTTACCCACTGAGCTAAAGGGCAGTTATTCACAGGGCTTAATCCACAAAAAACCGGCTCTTCATCAAAAATCAGGCACAGAAAATCCTTCCCTCAGGCATTTCTGTTGGTCAGATTCAGGTGTCGAAGCAAAGTTAAAGGAGGAAAAAGCCGAATATGTGGATAACACTCCAGCTGAAAGAGGCGTCTCGTGGTACTTGAAGGCATGACCCAGGCCGGGCCATGCCATGCCAGAAGGTTTACTTGCCTATGCAGAAGCTGGAGAAGATTCTGCCAAGGAGGTCGTCGGAACTGAATGCGCCGGTGATCTCGCCAAGCGCTTGCTGTGCCTGACGCAGGTCTTCGGCCAGCAGCTCTCCGGCCCCCGCCAGGGTGAGTTGAGCTCTGCCGTGTTCCAGAGAGTCACTGGCATGGCGCAGCGCTTCAAGGTGGCGTCGACGCGCGCTGAAGCTGCTTTCCGAGGTTTGTTCATAGCCCATGCAGGCCTTGAGATGCTCGCGCAGCAGTTCAAGCCCTTCGCCACCAGACCTGGCGCTCAGGCTGATGGTGACGTGGCCATCTACGCTGGTTTGCAGATCGACGGGGTCTCCACTCAGATCTGCCTTGTTGCGTATCAGCGTGACTTTCGACGGGTCCGGGCGCTGCTCGAGGAATTCCGGCCACAGTGCGAACGGGTCTGCTGCCTCCGGAGCGGTCGCATCCACCACCAGCAGAATCCGGTCAGCTTCGCCGATGGCCTTGAGTGCGCGCTGCACGCCGATCATTTCCACCTGGTCTTGGGTATCCCGCAGCCCCGCTGTGTCGACGACGTGCAAGGGCATTCCGTCTATGTGGATATGTTCACGCAGTACATCGCGGGTTGTGCCGGCGATCTCGGTGACAATTGCCGCCTCCCTGCCCGCCAAAGCATTCAGCAGACTGGATTTGCCCGCATTGGGGCGTCCGGCAATCACTACGGTCATGCCGTCGCGTAACAGGGCACCCTGCCCGGCTTCACGCAACACTGTGGATAACTCGGCACGTACGTCATCCAGCATGTTCAGAACGTGGCCATCGGCAAGGAAGTCGATTTCCTCTTCGGGGAAGTCGATTGCAGCTTCCACATAGATGCGCAGGCTGATCAATTTCTCGGTCAAGTTATCCACACGCCGCGAAAAAGCACCCTGCAAAGAGCGCAGTGCATTGCGCGCTGCCTGTGCAGAACTCGCCTCGATCAGGTCGGCAATGGCTTCTGCCTGGGCAAGATCCAGCTTGTCATTGAGAAAGGCGCGCTCACTGAACTCGCCCGGACGAGCCAGTCTGCTGCCCAGTTGCAGGCAGCGCTGCAGCAGCATGTCCAGAACGATGGGACCGCCGTGGCCCTGAAGTTCCAGCACGTCCTCGCCGGTGAACGAGTTGGGTCCCGGAAAATACAGCGCGATCCCTTCATCGAGTACCTGTCCGGCATCATCGACAAAAGGTCCGTAATGGGCAAATCGTGGCTTGAGGGTCCGACCGATAATGGCTTCGGCGGCCCTGCCCGCCAGAGGACCTGACACCCTGACAATACCAACACCGCCCCGCCCCTGGGCTGTGGCGATGGCGGCAATGGTTTCACGAGGAACGTTCATGCTCCGGCTCCCGGACAAATGACGGATAGCAAAACGCCCCACGAGGGGGCGTCTTGTAGAACTTATTCACAGGTTAGATCAGACAGCTGCTTTCTTGGTAGCCGCTTCGATCTTGCGAGTGATGTAAGCCTGCTGAGCGATCGACAGGGTGTTGTTCACAACCCAGTACAGAACCAGACCGGCAGGGAACCACAGGAAGAAGAACGTGAAAATGATCGGCATCATTTTCATGACCTTGGCCTGCATCGGGTCCGGCGGAGTCGGGTTCAAACGCTGCTGGATGAACATGGTCGCGCCCATGATGATCGGCAGGATGAAGAACGGGTCCTTGATCGACAGGTCGGTTATCCACAGGATCCACGGTGCCTGACGCATTTCCACGCTTTCCAGGAGTACCCAGTACAGCGAAAGGAAAACCGGCATTTGTACAAGAATCGGCAAGCATCCACCCAGCGGGTTGATCTTCTCTTTCTTGTACAGCTCCATCATTGCCTGGGACATCTTCTGACGATCATCGCCATGCTGCTCTTTCAGCAATGCAAGCTTCGGAGCCACGGCGCGCATGCGTGCCATCGACTTGTAGCTGGCTGCGGAAAGCGGGAAGAAAAGGCCTTTGATCAGCATGGTCAGGACAATGATCGACCAGCCCCAGTTGCCGAGGATGGCGTGGATATGTTGCAGCAGCCAGAAGATAGGCTGGGCAATGAACCACAGGAAACCATAATCGACGGTCAGCTCCAGACCTGGGGATAACTCTTTGAGTACCGCCTGGCTTTTCGGACCTGCATACAGGGTAGCGCTGGTTTCACCTTGTGCACCGGGTGCAACCGAGAGAGTCGGGCTGGTGAAGCCGATGATGTAGTTGCCCTGGCTATCTTTGCGGGTCTGAACAGCGTTGGTGGCATTGTGATCGGGAATCCACGCAGTCACGAAGTAGTGCTGCAGCCATGCAACCCAACCGCCCTGGACAGTTTCCTTGACCTGGCCCTTGTCGATATCTTTCATCGACACTTTCTTGTACGGCTCGGCCGCAGTCCACAGGGCAGCGCCCAGGTAGGTAGCGGTGCCAGTAGCAGTCGTCGAAGAAGGATCGGAGCTGGCATCGCGCTTCAATTGCGCGAACAGATTACCGGACCAGGGTTGTGCGCTCTGGTTATCCACAACGTAAGTCATGACCAGATCGTACAGACCGCGCTTGAAGGTGAAGCGCTTGATGTAATTGACGCCGTTTTCCGAGAATTTCAGATCCACGACCATCGTGTCCTGGCCATCAGCCAGTTGATAAGTCTTTTGTGTGGAGGTGTAAACCGGACGACCGGCAGCGCGTGCATCCGGACCATTGGTCCCGGTCAGGCCGCTTTGTGCCAGAAAAGTACGCTCGCCGCCGTTGTCGAACAACTGGAACGGAACGTCAGGACGATCCTGACGACGCGGGTACAGAGGCAAACGAAGCTGAACGACGTCGCCACCCACCGGATCGATCGCCAGATCGAGCACATCGGTCTTGACGTGGATAAGGTCTTTGCTGGCTACGGCCGGAGTTTCAAGAGGTGCTGCAGCCGTATTGGCAGTAGCGCTTGCGCTTGGAACATCGGCACTTGCAGAACCATTAGTACCAGCGGCCGTGTCCGGAATACCCGGTGCGGTGCTGCTGGCTGCAACATTCTGGGTCGGCATGGCAGCCTGGCCATAGTCTTGGTTCCATTTCAGAACCCCGACGTAGGTCACGATTGCCAGGGCGACGATCAGGATCGTGCGTTTAATATCCATGATTACTCGGCCATCGAAGAAGAACGGGAGGTGGGGATAGCTGGAACCGGGTCATAACCACCGGGATTCCATGGGTGACAGCGACCAAGACGACGAATTGACAGCCAGCCACCGCGCAAAAGGCCATGATTTTCGATGGCTTCATACGCGTAGCAGGAGCAACTGGGGTAGAAACGACAGTGACTGGCCATCAGCGGGCTAATGGCATAGCGATAGAACTGGATCGGAACGAGTGCCAGTTTACGCATCTGGACTGTCTACCCCTGCAGGTTCGGATTTTTCTTCCGGAATGGGTCGGCTACGCGCCAGACGTTTCCAGAGCTTGCCGAAATGCTGAATCAGTTCAGGGTTTTCTACGTCACCCAAGCCTTTGCGCGCGACGATAACGATATCCCAACCGACCAAACTGTCTTGGTGTTGGCGAAATGATTCGCGCATCAGGCGTTTCAAACGATTGCGCTCGACGGAGAGCTTCACGCTCTTTTTACCTATCACAAGCCCCAGGCGGGGATGATCGAGGTCGTTGTTGCGCGCAAGGAGCAGGAGATTTTTCCCCGGAACCTTGCCGGTAGGGGAGTCAAAGACTGCCTTGAAATGCCGGGGAGTGAGCAAACGCTTTTCCCGACTGAAGTCTCGACTCACCTCCTGTGCCGATTTATCAAACTGCCAGACGCTTACGGCCTTTGGCACGACGACGCGAAAGAACTGCGCGGCCGTTTTTGGTGGCCATGCGTGCACGGAAACCGTGGGTGCGGGCGCGCTTGATAGTGCTGGGTTGGAAAGTACGTTTCATGGCGTGTTACCTGGTTCGTCCACTACGGGCCGGAATGGCCCCCGTTTTAAGAGACCGGGGATTCTAGAGAAAGCAGGCTCGCAGGTCAATTTCCAACCAGCTTTTCTTCATAGGCATCTTTTTATAGCTGGGCGCCCTCTTCCTTTCGTTCACCGCTACGCTAACCCGCTCCGGTTATAGAAATAAAAAAAAGAGAGTATTTAAAGCTTCTTTATAAAGCTTATAACTCTTACGCAGCGCCTTTCTGTGGATAACATCTTACAGCCCTTGTTATTCAATGTGTACAGAGGTCAGAAAGGTTGTCGAGAAGCGGTGCCCTGCCTGTGCCGGACCTTCGGAAAAGCTGTGCATGGAACGCCTTTTTATCCACAGGCGAGTTATGCACAGAGTTTACGCCTGACTTATGCAATGGGCTGAAGATGGGTTATCCACAGAGCTTATGTGTTGACCGTTTGTCGTCTGCTTCATGCATAAATCGTTGATTTATAGCTCTCTGTGAGCAACCTACATGTGGATAAGTCGCCTCTGGGTCGTTACAATGGCGGCTGTTTTTGCCTCACCGGCTTTCAACTCAGGGGATATCCGTGTCAGTGGAACTTTGGCAGCAGTGCGTGGAGCTTTTGCGCGATGAGCTGCCTGCCCAGCAATTCAACACTTGGATCCGTCCGCTACAGGTCGAAGCCGAAGGCGACGAGTTGCGTGTGTACGCACCAAATCGTTTTGTTCTCGATTGGGTCAACGAAAAATACCTCGGTCGTTTGCTTGAGCTTCTCGGCGAACACGGTCAAGGGATGGCCCCTGCTCTTTCCTTATTAATAGGAAGCAAGCGCAGCTCCGCACCCCGTGCCGCTCCGAATGCGCCATTGGCCGCCGCAGCGTCCCAGGCACTGTCTGCCAATTCGGTCAGCAGCGTCTCGGCACCGGCTCCTGCCACAGCTGCTCCGGTTGCTGCCGTGGCGACGCCGGCACCTGTTCAGAACGTTGCAGCACACGACGAGCCGTCGCGTGACAGCTTTGATCCGATGGCAGGTGCCAGCTCGCAACAGGCGCCCGCTCGCGCAGAACAGCGTACCGTTCAGGTAGAAGGCGCGCTCAAGCACACCAGTTACCTGAACCGTACGTTCACGTTCGAGAATTTCGTGGAGGGTAAGTCCAACCAGCTGGCACGCGCTGCGGCCTGGCAGGTTGCCGACAACCCCAAGCATGGCTACAACCCGCTGTTCCTTTATGGCGGTGTCGGTCTCGGTAAAACTCACTTGATGCACGCAGTAGGTAACCACCTGCTGAAGAAGAATCCGAACGCCAAGGTCGTGTACCTGCACTCGGAGCGCTTCGTCGCAGATATGGTCAAGGCCTTGCAGCTCAATGCAATCAACGAGTTCAAGCGTTTCTACCGTTCAGTCGATGCACTGCTGATCGATGACATCCAGTTTTTCGCCCGCAAGGAACGCTCGCAGGAAGAGTTTTTCCACACGTTCAACGCGCTGCTGGAAGGCGGACAGCAGGTCATTCTGACCAGCGACCGCTATCCCAAGGAAATCGAAGGCCTTGAAGAACGACTCAAGTCGCGTTTCGGCTGGGGCCTGACGGTTGCCGTCGAGCCTCCGGAGCTGGAAACCCGCGTCGCGATCCTCATGAAAAAAGCAGATCAGGCCAAGGTCGATCTGCCTCATGACGCAGCGTTCTTCATTGCCCAGCGCATTCGCTCCAACGTCAGAGAGCTGGAAGGTGCGCTCAAGCGCGTCATCGCTCACTCGCACTTCATGGGCCGCGACATCACCATCGAGCTGATTCGTGAGTCGCTGAAGGACTTGCTGGCGTTGCAGGACAAGCTGGTCAGTGTGGATAACATTCAGCGCACCGTCGCCGAGTACTACAAGATCAAGATCTCCGATCTGCTGTCCAAGCGTCGTTCCCGCTCTGTCGCCCGGCCTCGCCAGGTCGCGATGGCGCTCTCCAAGGAACTCACCAACCACAGTCTTCCGGAAATCGGTGACGTGTTTGGTGGCCGTGACCACACGACCGTCTTGCACGCGTGCCGAAAGATCAACGAGCTCAAGGAATCCGATGCGGATATCCGCGAGGACTACAAGAACCTGCTGCGCACTCTGACTACGTGATAACGCCAGTGCAGCTCATCAAGGCAAGGGACTAGACCATGCATTTCACCATTCAACGCGAAGCCCTGTTGAAACCCCTGCAATTGGTCGCCGGCGTCGTCGAACGCCGCCAGACCTTGCCGGTTCTTTCCAATGTGCTCCTGGTCGTAGAAGGTCAGCAACTGTCGCTGACCGGTACGGATCTGGAAGTCGAACTGGTTGGCCGCGTCCAGCTGGAAGAGCCCGCCGAACCTGGAGAGATCACGGTTCCTGCGCGCAAGCTCATGGACATTTGCAAAAGCCTGTCCAACGACGCGCTGATCGATATCAAGCTCGACGACTCGAAGCTGATCGTCAAGGCGGGGCGTAGCCGGTTCACCCTGTCTACCTTGCCCGCCAATGACTTCCCGACCGTCGAAGAAGGCCCGGGTTCGCTGACGTTCAACCTGGTGCAGAGCAAACTGCGCCGCCTGATCGAGCGCACCAGCTTTGCAATGGCCCAACAGGACGTTCGTTACTACCTCAATGGTATGTTGCTGGAAGTGAGTGCGGGCATCTTGCGCGCCGTGGCTACCGACGGCCATCGTCTGGCGATGTGCTCGATGTCTGCCGATATCGAACATGCTGATCGTCATCAGGTGATCGTTCCACGTAAAGGTATTCTCGAAATGGCGCGCCTGCTGACCGAGCAGGACGGTATGGTCAGCATCGTTCTGGGTCAGCATCACATCCGTGCGACCACTGGCGAATTCACCTTCACTTCCAAACTGGTGGATGGCAAGTTCCCTGACTACGAGCGAGTGCTGCCTAAAGGTGGTGACAAGCTGGTGCTCGGTGATCGTCAGGCACTGCGTGAGGCGTTCAGCCGGACGGCGATTCTGTCCAACGAGAAGTACCGTGGCATCCGTCTGCAACTGGCCAGCGGTCAATTGAAGATTCAGGCCAACAACCCCGAGCAGGAAGAAGCGGAAGAAGAAATCAGCGTCGAGTACAACGGTGACTCGCTGGAGATCGGTTTCAACGTGAGCTACCTGCTTGACGTGCTGGGCGTCATGACGACCGAACAGGTGCGTTTGATTCTGTCCGACTCCAACAGCAGCGCCTTGGTGCAAGAGTCCGATAACGACGATTCCGCCTACGTCGTCATGCCGATGCGTCTGTAACTTCATGTCCAGCGCAACCTAGATGTCTCTTAGTCGCGTCTCGGTCACCGGGGTGCGCAATCTGCACCCGGTGACCCTCTCCCCCTCCCCGCGTATCAATATCCTCTACGGCGCTAACGGCAGTGGCAAAACCAGCGTGCTGGAAGCTATCCATCTGCTGGGTATCGCCCGCTCGTTTCGCAGCAGTCGCTTGCTGCCCGTCATCCAGTATGAGCAGCCTTCATGTACGGTCTTCGGTCAGGTCGATCTTGCACAAGGTGGACACAGCAATCTGGGTGTTTCACGCGATCGCCAAGGTGAGTTCCAGATTCGTATCGACGGGCAGAACGCCAGAAGCGCTGCCCAGCTTGCGGAAATTCTGCCGCTGCAGCTCATCAACCCTGACAGCTTTAGACTGCTAGAAGGCGCGCCGAAGATACGCAGGCAATTTTTGGATTGGGGAGTGTTCCACGTGGAACCTCGCTTTATGGCCACGTGGCAGCGCCTGCAGAAGGCCCTCAAGCAGCGAAACTCGTGGCTTCGGCATGGTACACTTGACGCCGCTTCACAGGCGGCATGGGACCGTGAGCTGTGCTCGGCGAGTGACGAGATCGACGAGTTCCGCCGGGCGTATATCAAGGCATTGAAGCCAGTCTTTGAACAGACTTTGAGCGAACTTGTCGAGCTTGAAGGTTTGACCCTGAGCTACTACCGGGGATGGGACAAGGAAAAAGAGCTAAGTGCAGTGCTCGCCTCTTCCCTCCACCGCGATCAGCAAATGGGCCACACCCAGGCCGGACCACAGCGAGCTGACCTGCGCCTTAGATTAGGCGCGCATAATGCGGCAGATATTCTGTCTCGCGGTCAGCAAAAGCTGGTGGTCTGTGCACTGCGTATTGCTCAGGGACATCTGGTCAGCCAGGTCCGTCGAGGCCAGTGTATTTACCTGGTAGATGATTTGCCCTCCGAGCTGGATGACAACCATCGACGCGCACTTTGCCGCTTGCTGGAAGAATTACGCTGCCAGGTGTTTATCACCTGTGTAGATCAAGAATTTTTGAGGGAAGGCTGGCAGACGGAAACGCCAGTCGCTTTGTTCCACGTGGAACAAGGCCGTATCACCCAGACCCACGACCATCGGGAGTGATTGCATGAGCGAAAACCAAACGTACGACTCGTCCAGCATTAAGGTGCTGAAAGGACTTGATGCCGTACGCAAGCGTCCCGGAATGTACATCGGTGATACAGACGATGGCAGCGGTCTGCACCATATGGTGTTCGAGGTGGTTGATAACTCGATCGACGAAGCATTGGCAGGCCATTGCGACGACATCAGCATCATCATCCATCCAGACGAATCTATCACCGTGCGCGACAACGGCCGCGGTATTCCGGTAGACGTGCATAAAGAAGAAGGCGTGTCGGCAGCCGAGGTCATCATGACCGTGCTCCACGCTGGCGGTAAGTTCGATGATAACTCCTACAAGGTATCCGGCGGTTTGCACGGTGTAGGTGTATCTGTTGTTAACGCCCTTTCAGAAATTCTGTTGCTGACGGTTCGTCGCAGCGGCAAGATCTGGGAGCAGACTTACGTGCATGGTGTTCCACAGGAACCGATGAAAATCGTCGGTGAAAGTGACACCACGGGCACCCAGATCCACTTCAAGCCTTCCGCTGAAACGTTCAAGAATATCCACTTCAGCTGGGACATCCTGGCCAAGCGGATTCGCGAACTGTCCTTCCTTAACTCCGGTGTCGGCATTGTCCTCAAGGACGAACGTAGCGGTAAGGAAGAGCTGTTCAAATATGAAGGTGGTCTGCGTGCATTCGTTGAATACCTGAACACCAACAAGACGCCGGTCAATCAGGTGTTCCACTTCAATATTCAACGCGACGACGGCATTGGTGTCGAGATTGCGCTGCAGTGGAACGACAGCTTCAACGAGAACCTGCTGTGTTTCACCAACAACATTCCGCAGCGTGATGGCGGTACTCACCTGGTGGGTTTCCGTTCTGCGCTGACGCGTAACCTGAACAACTACATCGAGCAGGAAGGTCTGGCCAAGAAGCACAAGGTCGCGACCACCGGCGACGATGCGCGTGAAGGTCTGACTGCGATCATTTCGGTCAAGGTGCCTGATCCGAAGTTCAGCTCGCAGACCAAGGACAAGCTGGTTTCGTCTGAAGTCAAAACGGCTGTCGAACAGGAAATGGGCAAGTACTTCTCCGACTTCCTGTTGGAAAACCCGAACGAAGCCAAAGCAGTTGTCGGCAAGATGATCGACGCAGCCCGTGCCCGGGAAGCTGCGCGCAAGGCGCGTGAGATGACTCGTCGTAAAGGCGCGCTGGATATCGCTGGCCTGCCCGGCAAACTGGCGGACTGCCAGGAAAAAGACCCAGCCCTCTCCGAACTGTACCTGGTGGAAGGGGACTCTGCTGGCGGATCAGCCAAGCAGGGGCGTAATCGTAGAACCCAGGCCATCCTGCCGCTCAAGGGCAAGATCCTGAACGTTGAAAAAGCGCGTTTCGACAAGATGATCTCTTCGCAGGAAGTGGGCACCTTGATCACTGCGCTGGGCTGCGGTATTGGCCGTGAAGAGTACAACATCGACAAGTTGCGTTATCACAACATCATCATCATGACCGATGCTGACGTCGACGGCTCGCACATCCGTACCCTGCTGCTGACCTTCTTCTTCCGTCAGTTGCCCGAGCTGATCGAGCGTGGCTACATCTACATCGCTCAGCCGCCACTGTACAAGGTCAAGAAAGGCAAGCAGGAGCAGTACATCAAGGACGACGAGGCCATGGAAGAATACATGACCCAATCGGCCCTTGAAGACGCCAGCCTTCACCTTAGCGAATCGGCTCCGGGTATCTCCGGTACCGCGCTGGAGAAGCTGGTCAATGACTTCCGCATGGTCATGAAGACGCTCAAGCGCCTGTCGCGTCTGTACCCACAGGAACTGACCGAGCACTTCGTCTACCTGCCGCCGATCACGCTCGAGCAGCTGTCTGATCACGAGGGCATGCAGGCCTGGCTGGCACTGTTCGACGCGCGTCTGCGTACCGGTGAGAAGTCAGGTTTGGTCTACAAGGCCAGCCTGCGTGAAGACCGTGAACGTAACGTCTGGCTGCCAGAGGTCGAACTGATCTCCCACGGCCTGTCGAACTACGTCACCTTCAACCGCGACTTCTTCGGCAGCAACGACTACAAGACCGTTACCGCTCTGGGCGCGCAGATCAGCACGCTTCTGGAAGAAGGTGCCTACGTGCAACGTGGCGAGCGCAAGAAGCCCGTCACCGAGTTCAAGGAAGCCCTTGCCTGGCTGATGGCCGAAAGCACCAAGCGCCACACCATCCAGCGCTACAAAGGTCTGGGTGAGATGAACCCGGACCAACTGTGGGAAACCACCATGGACCCGAGTGTGCGTCGCATGCTGAAGGTCACTATCGAAGACGCCATCGGCGCTGACCAGATCTTCAACACCCTCATGGGTGATGCGGTCGAGCCACGTCGTGACTTCATCGAGAGTAATGCGCTGGCAGTGTCCAACCTGGACTTCTGATGAGCGTATGAGCAAACATCAACCCCGGCGAAAGCCGGGGTTTTTGTTTGTGCTCTAAAACAGTTTCGCCAGTCGCAGATTCAAACGTGCCTTCTCCCGGAACCCCTCCTCCACTTCCAGATCCTTGCCGAGTACGGCCTGGACCTGAATTGAACACAGCAAGGTAGAGATGGCTAGCGCTGAACGGGTAATCAGGGTGAGTCGTTGCATGATCTGCTTCCTCAAGGATGATGCGTATCAGCGGCTGAGCAAGCCACTGCCGGGATGGCAGTTGAGGTATTCGAAATACTGGGCCTCACTGGGGATCACTGCGATCTCGTGGTAGAGGCGCAACTGGACCTGAAAGTTAAGGGTCTGTACGTACTGCATGAAGCCGCCGAAGATCGCCACATGAGTGGGATGAGTCTTTGCCCAGCGCTCCAGGTTACTCAGGTCATCGAACCAGGCGAGGCCAAAACTCTTCTCCAAGGGTTCGCCGGTGTCGCTGTCCAGCGCTTGCATGAAGCGACAGCTCAGGCAGCCGACAGTGGCGCCTTCGTCGCGCAGAAACGTCATGCCGCGCTGTAGCACGGGTTGTATGTCGTTCAGATACCTATCGCGTTCCTGTCCGGTGGTGCTGCTCCAGTCCTGTCCGGATCGAATCAGGCACAGGTTATCGCGCCCCGACATACGCACCCTGCCGACGCACAGCGCGTTCGCACTGGAAGGATTGCTGCTGCCTGTCAGTGCATCGGTCTGGGCCAGAGGGATACGATCGCGGGAACTGCCCCAGTACGCGTGTTCCTGAATAGGTTCACTCATGTGACTGGCCAGATGCGTAACGCCTTCAGGTACATCCGGCGCGGAAAACAATGTTTCGAAACGCTCGGCACTCGGGCAGACGACCTCGAGGAACCATCCCAGTGGCCCGGTTTCACGAGCCGGGTCTTGCCACCAGAGCGCGAAACCCGAGCTGTTGCGCCACTGATTGAAAGCGTCCACGTCGTGCCAGTAAGCGATGGCTATGCAGGTATGGAAACCATTGGCGTCCACGCAACGTGCGCTGTCCCAATACCGCGGTCCTGAATCGCTATCGAACCGAGTGGTTATCGCTGCCAGTTCTGGCAGACCTACCGGATGCAAGGACTGGACGCCGAAATAAGCCATCACCACCTGCCCTGCCAGCGGATCGAAACGCGCGGACCATGCAGGAAAAGGTGGTTGATAGCCCTCCGGCAGATTGCTGTTCAGCTTACGCGGCTTGCGCAGATGTTCAGGAATGGCTGAATGCATGTCACACCTCCAGCGCGATGTCAGGCTGAAGCAACTCGATGCACTCGCTGCTGATCGGCAGGCCTGGTAGATCGACTACACATGGGGTGGGATTCGGATTGAACATCAGACGAGTGACGTCGGGACGTGAGTAATGTCCAGTCGGGTCGGCTGCTACCTTGGCGAAGGTCAATGCGGCTGGATCAAGTGTTGCGTAGAGCAGGCCTTCCTCATGTTCGCCCAGCGGAGTTGCCAGATCACTTCCGTCCGGACCGAAAATGCGTGCGTGCCCGCCACCGGCCTGCAACAGGCTGCGCTTGGCGTCACTGTCGCAGAGCATCTCGATCATTTCAGAGGAAACGACTGCACAGGGTGCGAGGACAAAGCACTGCCCCTCTGCGGCATAAATCCGCGAAGCCGCAGTATTGACCTCAGGCCCCAAGGCGCTTGTGGCACTGCGGTACAGGCTGAAGCTCGGCCAGGCGGCGACGTGGATCTGTTCGTTCTGCGCATACATGGCGTACTTGGAAAGCGGTTGCAGGTGCTCCCAGCAGCAAAGCGCGCCCAGAACGCCGACAGGCGTTTCAAACGTACGCAATGAGGCGCCGTCGCCTTCGCCGAACATCGTACGTTCTACATGGGTAGCCTTGAGCTTGCGACGCACGCCAACCGTTTCACCGCGATCGTCGATGATCCACTGACCGATATACAGCGACGCTTTGTGTCGCTCGCTGTAACCCAGCACCACATAGAGACCGAGATGGCGAGCCGCATCGCTGATACGCCGGGCCTGGACGCTGTCCAGCACCAGAGACTGCTGGTGATAGCGCTGCACCAGTGGCATGTTCCAGGCCGGTGCGTCCAGCCACAAAAACCACGGATAGCCCGGAATCCACGTTTCGGGGAATGCAATCAGACCGGCTCCGGCGGCTGCCGCCTGCTCCATCAGGGCGATGGTCTTGTCTACGGTGGCGTCCAGATCCAGAAATACCGGCGCGGCCTGTACACAGGCGACTTTCAAGGGCTCTTTCATCGTCAAAAACTCATGTGGCTGTTGGATGGCCACAGGCTATGGGCTTTTCTGGCGACGGTATTAGGACGAAAAGGAACGGCTTTTTGACTGGAACGGGCAGGCCGACAGGAATGGTTTCAGACTTGCATGGCGGTTGGCTTGACGCATCGAAATGCAGGTTGAACGCGATGAGCATTTATTTAGACACCAACAGTATTGCTGTGCAGGAACGAGCAGAGTTCTGGCAGGAAGTGGTGTGCAGTACCTTCGTACCGCTGAAATGTGCCTTCTCGGATCGACAAAATTTCCACGGTCGTTTGCGCTCGCACAGCATTGCAGGACTGGCCTTGGTAGAGGTGCAGGCCTGCAGTCAGACAGTCGTCCGAGATACCTCGAGTATTTCGCGTAGTGACGACGAGTTCGTATTGGTGAGTCTGGCGCTTGAAGGCCGGGCGCAGGTTTCTCAAGAGGGGCGCGAAGCGCTATTGGAGGTCGGCGACTTTGCCATCTACGACACTCGTCGCCCCTACCGGCTGCACTTCGACAGTGCTTTCAGACAGACTGTGGTGCAAATCCCGCGCAACAGCCTGCAGCAGCGTCTGTGTAATCTGGAGTATCTGACTGCGTTATCACTGTCTCGCGATGACCCGCTCAATGGACTGGTCTTCGACTTTTTTACCGGCCTGGCTGCACTCGAGAACCGGGTAGGCGAATCACAACAGGCGCGGATAACCGAACAAGGGCTGGACTTGCTGGCAATGGCGTTGTCCGAACGGGTCGAAGGGCAGGCACAAGGTTCAAGACGCAGTGGCTTGCTGCTGCGCATCAAGGATCATATCCAGGCCAACCTGGCAGATACAAAACTGTCTCTGGCCAGTGTCAGCGTCCGGTTCGGAGTCAGTACGCGCTATATCAGCAGCTTGTTTCAGGATGAACAGACCTCGTTCGGACGTTACCTGCTGGCCTCTCGGTTGCAACGCTGCGCCAGTGACCTGCGCGAGCCATTACTCGCCAATCGACAGATCAGTGAGATCGCCTGGCGTTGGGGATTCAGTGATGTCGCTTACTTCAGCAGAGTCTTCCGCCAGCGCTTCGGAGTGCCTGCACGGCAATATCGGCTTGAGGCTTCACCGACGCGTTGCGCATAAAAAAACCGACCTTTTAAAGGTCGGTTTCTGATACATCATCAAAACTTATGCACGTTTTTCCGGTTTTTATAGCCTGAAAAAATATGTATATGAATTAGCAGGTTAGATCGTCTTTTTGCGCGGTTTCAAAAAAACCGTACACAGGTTATCCACAAAATCACGCCGGGACTTTTTCGGGAGTTGCAACAGGTACAGCAGGCGAGCCCATCGCCCGTTGCGTATCCTCATTCCAGGTCTGAACGCGCTCATTCAACGCAGCGATGGCACGTGGGCCTGAGCCCTCTGCGTACATCGGCTCGCCGATCACCACGTGAATGGTGCCTGGCTTTTTCGCCCAGCCGTCGCGGGGCCAGTACTTGCCTGCGTTATGCGCGATAGGCAGGACTGGCAGATCAGCGTTTACCGCCAACGCAGTACCGCCGCGAGAGAATTTGCCGACCTGGCCGTAAGGCACGCGTGTGCCCTCCGGGAAGATCAATACCCAGACGCCATCCTTGAGCAACTCGTCGCCCTTCTTGGCAATCTCCCTGAGTGCGGCTTTCGGGTTTTCGCGGTCAATGGCGATCGGGCGCAGCATTGCCATCGCCCAGCCAAAGAACGGCACATACAGCAGTTCACGCTTGAGGACCTGGCTCATCGGCTCGAAATACGCCGACAGAAAGAACGTCTCCCAGGTGCTCTGGTGGTTGGAGATGATCACGCAGGGGGTTTTCGGTACGTTTTCGGCGCCAGTCACTTCTACCTTGATGTTCAGGAACACCTTGGTCAGCCAGATGGCGCAGCGGCACCAATAGACGTTAATGAAGCGATAGCGGGCTTTGAACGGCAGAAAAGGCGCAATGAAAAAACTCAACGTGCACCACAACAGCGAGCTGGTGCCCAGCAACAGGTAGAAGAAGAAGGTCCTGATTGCCTGCATGATCGACATAGTTACGTTTACCGTACGGGCAGGTGCCCGCTCCTTGAGCGTCCTGAACCTGAAGAGCTGACTGTTCAGTGAGCGCTGTTGTGGATAAGTTCTGCGGCAACTGCCGCCAGATCGTCAAAAATCAACGTGCCTGCCGGCACTCCGCCTTCCATCGTCTTGCGGCCTTTGCCGGTCATCACCAGCACAGGCTGAGAATCGACGGCTTGTGCGGCCTGCAGGTCACCTTTGCTGTCGCCCACGAACCAGAGACCTTTGAGGTCCACGGTGTAATGACGGGCGATAGCCTGCAGCATCCCGGGTCTGGGCTTGCGGCAGGTACAGCCATCGTCTGGCCCATGCGGGCAATAGACGATCAAACCGACCTCGCCACCCTGCTCTGCCACCAGCTTGCGCAAGCGCACGTGCATGGCATCCAGAGTGGCCAGATCATAATAACCTCGGGCAATGCCGGACTGGTTGGTGGCAACGGCCACCGTCCAGCCGGCCTTGCTTAGCGCTGCGATAGCTTCGATCGAGCCAGGAATGGGCAGCCACTCCGCCACCGACTTTATGTAAGCGTCGGAGTCATGATTGATCACGCCATCCCGATCAAGTATCAGCAGTTTCACAGCGACTCCTTGTCAGCCCAGCAACGAGATGTCGGCGACGCCGAGGAACAGACCGCGCAAACGCGACAACAGGGCATAACGGTTGGCACGCACGTTGGCGTCTTCCGCGTTGACCATCACGGCTTCGAAAAACGCATCGACCGGCTCACGCAACATCGCCAGACGCGCCAGCGATTCGCTGTACTGACGCTCGGCAGCCATCGGCTGGATCGCGTGATCGGCCTGCTGGATGGCCGAGTACAGCGAGAACTCGTTGGCGTTGTCGAAATACTTGGGCTCGACGGTCTGGGCAATGCTGCCCTCGGCCTTGCTCAAGAGGTTCGATACACGTTTGTTCACTGCGGCCAGTGCTGCGGCCTGTGGCAGTTTGCGGAAGGCCTGGACTGCCTGGACGCGTTGATCGAAATCCAGCGCCGAAGCCGGTTGCAGGGCACGCACCGAAAGGTACACCGCCACGTCGACGCCTTCGTCTTCATAGCGCGCACGCAGACGATCGAAGATGAAGTCGAGCACCTGTTCCGCCAGACCGGCTGGCTTGATCTTCGCGCCGAACTGCGTGACGGCGAACTTCACCGTTTCGATCAGGTTCAGATCGAGCTTCTTCTCGATCAGGATACGCAGGATGCCCAGTGCCGCACGACGCAGTGCATAGGGGTCCTTGCTGCCGGTAGGCAGCATGCCGATCCCGAAGATGCCAACCAGCGTGTCGAGCTTGTCGGCAATTGCCACCGCAGCACCGGTCAGTGTGGTTGGCAGTTCGGCACCTGCGCCACGCGGCATGTACTGCTCATTGAGCGCCAGTGCGACATCTTCAGGCTCGCCGTCGGCCTTGGCGTAGTAATAACCGGCAATGCCCTGCATTTCCGGAAACTCGCCGACCATCTCGCTCGACAGGTCGCACTTGGACAGCAGACCGGCCCGCGCAGCACGCTGGGCGTCGCCGCCGATGCGGGGGGCGATGTAAGCGGCCAGTTTCGACACACGCTCGGCCTTGTCGAACACGCTGCCCAACTGCGCCTGGAACACGACGTTCTTCAGGCGATCGTTGAAGGTTTCCAGCTTCTGCTTCTTGTCCTGCTTGAAGAAGAACTCGGCGTCGGTCAGGCGTGGACGAACCACCTTCTCGTTACCGGCGATGATCTGTGCCGGGTCCTTGCTCTCGATGTTGGCCACGGTGATGAAGCGCGGCAGCAGCTTGCCGTCGACATCCAGCAGGCAGAAGTATTTCTGGTTGTCCTGCATGGTGGTAATCAAGGCTTCCTGAGGGACTTCCAGGAAGCGCTCTTCGAATGAACACACCAGCGGAACCGGCCATTCGACCAGACCGGCCACTTCGTCCAGCAGACTTGGCGGCACGATGGCGGTGCCTTCCTGTTGGGTGGCCAGCTCGTCGACGCGCTTGCTGATGATCTGCCGACGTTCGTTGAAGTCGGCCAGCACATGAGCGGCGCGCAGGTCGCTGAGGTAACCGGCAGGCGAAGAAATGCGCACGTCTTGCGGATGATGGAAGCGATGACCGCGCGAATGACGACCCGCGCTCTGGGCAAGGATCGTGCAGTCCACCACTTGATCACCGAACAGCATCACCAGCCACTGGGTCGGCCGCACGAACTCTTCCTTGCGAGCACCCCAGCGCATGCGCTTGGCAATCGGCAGGTCGTTCAGCGAGTCTTCGACGATGGTCGGCAACAGGGACGTCGTCGGCTTGCCGAGGATGGTCTGGCTGTAACGCAGTTTCGGACCGCTCTGATCGATTTCGCTCAGGTCGACGCCGCACTTCTTGGCGAAGCCCAGGGCGGCCTGAGTCGGGTTACCGTCGGCATCGAACGCTGCCTGACGCGGCGGGCCATCGAGGTTGACGCTGCGATCCGGTTGTTGCGTGGCCAGTGCGGTAATCAGCACGGCCAGACGACGCGGTGCTGCGTAGACCTGCTTGGCGCTGTAGGTCAGACCTGCGCCTGTGATGCCTTTTTCAATACCGGCGAGAAACGCATCGGCCAGCGAGACGAGGGTCTTGGGTGGCAGTTCTTCGGTGCCCAGTTCGACCAGAAAATCTTGAGCACTCATTGCGCTGCCTCCAGCTTGGCCAACACTTCATCGCGTAGATCGGGCGGCGCCATCGGGAAGCCGAGACGGGCGCGGGCCTGCAGGTAGGCCTGAGCCACCGAACGGGCCAATGTGCGTACGCGCAGGATGTACTGCTGACGCGCCGTCACGGAAATCGCGCGACGGGCATCCAGCAGGTTGAAGGTGTGCGAGGCCTTGAGGACCATTTCGTAGCCGGGCAATGGCAGCTCCAGCTCGATCAGGCGTGCGGCTTCGCTTTCGTAGAAGTCGAACAGCTCGAACAGTTTGTCGACGTTGGCGTGTTCGAAGTTGTAGGTCGACTGCTCCACCTCGTTCTGGTGGAACACGTCGCCGTAGGTCACTTTGCCGAACGGACCGTCAGCCCAGACCAGATCGTAGACCGAGTCCACGCCCTGCTGGTACATCGCCAGACGCTCGAGGCCATACGTGATTTCGCCGGTGACCGGGTAGCACTCCAGGCCACCGACCTGCTGGAAGTAGGTGAACTGCGAGACTTCCATGCCGTTGAGCCAGATCTCCCAGCCCAGACCCCAGGCGCCCAGCGTCGGCGATTCCCAGTTGTCTTCGACGAAGCGCACGTCGTGCACCAGCGGATCGAGGCCGATGTGCTTGAGCGAGCCCAGGTACAGTTCCTGGAAGTTGTCCGGGTTCGGCTTGAGAATCACCTGAAACTGGTAATAGTGCTGCAGGCGGTTCGGGTTTTCGCCGTAGCGGCCGTCAGTCGGGCGACGGCTTGGCTGTACGTAAGCGGCGTTCCAGGTTTCCGGGCCTACGGCGCGCAGAAACGTGGCAGTGTGGAACGTGCCGGCGCCTACTTCCATATCGTAGGGCTGAAGTACCACGCAACCTTGTTCTGCCCAGTATTGCTGGAGGGCGAGGATCAAGTCTTGGAAGGTACGCACGGCTGGCGTAGGCTGGCTCACAAATTTCACCTGTGCTGGGCTGCGATTCAAAGAGCGGGAGTATACCCGATTCGGCCGCACGTCCACTCCTTGGGAGCCCTATGACACGCTGCTTTTGGTGCAACGAAGACCCCCTGTACATCGCTTATCACGATCAGGAGTGGGGAGTGCCGCTGCGCGATGCGCAGAAGCTCTTCGAGTTGCTTTTGCTCGAAGGGTTCCAGGCCGGGCTGTCGTGGATCACGATTCTCAAGCGGCGGGCGCGTTATCGCGAAGTGCTGCACGGCTTTGACGTCGAGCGCCTGGCGCAGTTGAGCGATGCCGAAATAGAGACGCTGATGCTCGATCCGAGCATCATCCGCAACCGCCTCAAGCTCAAGGCCGTGCGCACCAATGCGCGGGCCTGGCTGGCGCTGGAAGACCCGGTCGCGCTGCTCTGGTCGTTTGTCGGCGGTACACCGAAGATCAATCACTTCAAGGATCGCAGCGAAGTCCCGGCGATTACCGCCGAGGCCGAAGCAATGAGCAAGGCACTTAAAAAGGCCGGTTTCACCTTTGTCGGCCCGACCATCTGTTATGCCTACATGCAGGCCAGCGGTATGGTCATGGACCACACCGTCGATTGCGATCGGTATGCGATCCTGAGCCGCTAACGGTTACACTACCCGCCTCGAGAATCTGGGAGTCATCTGTGGATAAGTTCAAAGGCGCCGTAATGGTCGGGGCGTTGCGATTGTTTGCGCTGTTGCCGTGGCGCGCGGTGCAGTGGGCAGGCACCGCGATTGGCTGGCTGATGTGGAAGCTGCCCAACCGTTCGCGGGAAGTGGCACGGATCAACCTGTCCAAGTGTTTCCCCGAGTTGAGCGAGCCGGAGCTGGAAAAGCTCGTTGGCCGCAGCCTGATGGACATCGGCAAGACCCTGACCGAAAGCGCCTGTGCGTGGATATGGCCAGCACAGAAATCGATCGACCTGGTGCGTGAAGTCGAAGGGCTTGATGTGCTCAAGGACGCGCTGGCGTCCGGCAAGGGCGTGGTTGGCATCACCAGCCACCTGGGCAACTGGGAAGTGCTCAATCACTTCTATTGCAGCCAGTGCAAGCCGATCATTTTCTATCGTCCACCCAAGCTGAAAGCCGTGGACGACCTGTTGCGCAAGCAGCGTGTGCAGTTGGGCAACAAGGTGGCGGCGTCGACCAAGGAAGGCATTCTCAGTGTCATCAAGGAAGTGCGCAAAGGCGGCTCGGTGGGTATTCCGGCCGATCCGGAGCCGGCCGAATCAGCGGGCATCTTCGTGCCCTTCTGCGGCACCCAGGCGCTGACCAGCAAGTTCGTACCGAACATGCTGGCAGGCGGCAAGGCAGTCGGTGTATTCCTGCACGCCATGCGCCTGCCGGACGGCTCGGGTTACAAAGTGGTACTCGAAGCGGCTCCGGAAGCCATGTACAGCACCGACACCGAAACCTCGGCAGCGGCGATGAGCAAAGTGGTCGAGAAATACGTGCGGGCTTACCCTAGCCAGTACATGTGGACCATGAAACGCTTCAAGAAACGCCCGCCAGGCGAAGCGCGCTGGTACTAGGAAAGATAGGACGCAGAGCGTCCAGAACTGCATGCGACGCGGAGCGCCGCACGATAGTCGAGATTATCGTTCCGCACGCTCCAGCGTGGGAATGCCGTGCGTGACGCTCCGCGTCACAAAGAGGACGCAGAGCGTCCGGAACGGCGTGCCCACGCTGGAGCATGGGCACGATAGTGTTTCCCTCAACTGGCCGCCGCAATCAACCCGCGCCGCTCCAGCGCCACCTGAGTGCCCTCCGGACTCATCCGCACCAGGTTCACCGGGATGGATTTGGCCGCAGGAGTGTTGCCATGTTTATCCCGGTTGGCCAGTGGCAGCAGGCCGTTGGTTTCCGGGTAATACGCTGCGCAGCAACCCTGCGGCACGTCGTAGGGTATGACCTTGAAACCCGCTGCACGCCGCGCCGTGGTCGGGTCGAGCGCCGTCTGAAACTCGATGTAGTCCCCGGCTTTCAGCCCCAGGCGTTCGATGTCCTGCGGGTTGAGCATCACCACCATGCGGTCGCCAAAGATGTCCCGATAACGGTCGTCGTTGGAATACACCGTGGTGTTGAACTGGTCATGGCTGCGGATCGTCATCAACTGCAGATGCTCGGCGCCCGGCGGCGTGTCGTCTTCGTCGTAGATGCCTTCGGGAAAGAGGAAGTTGGCCTTGCCCGACTCGGTGTCCCACTTGCGCTCACTGGCGGCATTGGGCAATCGAAAACCTCCGGGTTCTAGGATGCGCTGATTGAAATCGTAAAACTGCTCGGGCAATACTTCTTCGATCTTGTCGCGAATCCTGGCGTAGTCACCCACGTAGCTGTCCCAGTCCACCTTGGGGTTGGGCGCAAGCGTCGCTTTGGCGATACCGGCAATGATGGCGATTTCGGAAATCAGATGTTTCGACGCAGGCTCGAGCATGCCGGTCGAGCCGTGCACCATCGACATCGAGTCCTCCACCGTAATGGTTTGCGCCACACCGTTCTGCAGGTCGCGTTCCGAACGCGCCACGCATGGCAGCAGAAAGGCCTTCTGGCCATGTACCGTCGCACTGCGGTTGAGCTTGGTGTTGACCAGCACCGTCATTTTCAGGCGGCTGACGGTCGGGCAGATCACATCGGTGTCCGGAATGGCACGGAAGAAATTGCCGCCCATGGAAATGAGCGCTTCCACCTCGCCACGCAAGAGGGCTTCGCAGGTCTCGGCCACGGCATGGCCTTTTTTTCTGGACGCCTCAAAACCGAACACCTTGCTCATGCTGGCCAGAAACGGTTCGCCGGCCTTTTCATAGATGCCCATCGTCCTGTCGCCCTGTACGTTGGAATGCCCGCGCACCGGGCAAGCCCCTGCACCGAGCTTGCCGATGTTGCCGCGCAACAGCAGCAGGTTGATGATCTGCTGCATGGCATCACCGCCACGCTTGTGCTGAGTGATGCCCATCCCCCAGCAGCAGATGACCCCCTTCGAGCGCTTATAAACCGCAGCCACCTCTTCGATGGCCTGACGCGTCAGACCCGAATGGCGCTCGATGATGTCCCAGGGCAACTGTCGGCAATAATCGGCGTACTGCTCGAAGCCATGGGTGTGTTCTTCAATGAACGCCACGTCGAGGACGCGCGGCAGGTTTTCACGCTGCGCCACGTCATCGGCTTCGATCACGGCCTTGCAAACGCCTTGCAGGGCGATCATGTCGCCGCCGATCCTGACCTGATGGTACTGCGAGCTGATTTCCACCCCATGCAGACTGAGCATGTCGCGCGGGTCCTGCGGCGCCGCAAAGCGTACCAGCGCCCTTTCCCGCAGCGGGTTGAACGAGATGATGCTTGCGCCCCGGCGTGCGGCGGCGTGCAGCTCGGACATCATGCGCGGGCTGTTGGTCCCGGGGTTCTGGCCGATGATAAAAATCGCGTCGGCGTTCTCGAAATCTTCCAGCGTCGTGGTGCCTTTGCCGACCCCGATCGACTCGGGCAGCGCCGCAGTGGTGGTTTCATGGCACATATTCGAGCAGTCAGGGAAGTTGGCCATGCCGTACAGCCGACCGAACAGCTGATACAGAAAGGCGGCTTCGTTCGACGTGCGTCCGGAGGTGTACAGCTCCAGTTTCCACGGATCGCTCAGGCCGCGCAGCTCTGCGCCGATCTCGGCGAACGCTTCGTCCCAGGTGACAGGCAGGTATTTGTCAGTGGCGGCGTCGTAGCGCATCGGCTCGGTAATACGGCCTTCTGCTTCCAGCGCGTGATCGCTCCAGGTCGCCAGTTCGCTGACCGTATGCCGGGCGAAGAACTCGGGCGTCACGCGTTTCCTGGTCGATTCCCAGGCCAGTGCCTTGGCACCGTTCTCGCAGTATTCAAAGGTGTGCGGTTTCTTCGGGTCCGGCCAGGAGCAACTGGGGCAGTCGAAGCCGCCAGGCTTGTTCATGGACATCAGCGTGCGGTTGCCCTTGATCAGCACATGCTGGTGCAACAGGTGCTTGTTGACCGCACTGAGCGCAGGCCAGCCACCCGCCGGTGTGCCGTCAGTCTGTGAGCCTTGAAGCGGGGCCGGGGAATTTTCCGATTCGGACATGGGGTGCGTTCTCTCTCATAAAGCCCGTGCAGGCATGAAGCTCGTGTGTCTGAGATGCACGGGCTCAGAGAGAATTCGCCCGAGTCGACGAGCGTTGCCGACAGGGCGCGTCGGCAAGAGGTTCAGTCAGGGTCACACCCTGTTCAGGAGCGGTTCAGAAAAAGCTCAGGCCGACCTGAAACAGCCGCTCAACCTCGCGGATGCACTTCTTGTCCACAAGGAACATGATCACATGGTCACCGGATTCGATCACGGTGATGTCATGGGCGATAAGCACCTGTTCGTCGCGGATGACTGCGCCGATTGCCGTACCGGTCGGCAGGTTGATGTCCTTGATGGCGCGGCCCACCACCTTGCTGGATTTCGAGTCGCCGTGAGCGACGATCTCGATGGCTTCGGCTGCACCGCGTCGCAGCGAATGCACGCTGACGATATCACCACGGCGCACGTGGGCCAGCAGCGTGCCGATGGTTGCCAGCTGCGGGCTGACCGCAACGTCGATTTCGCCACCCTGCACCAGATCGACGTAGGCCGGGTTATTGATCAGCGTCATCACCTTGCGCGCGCCCAGACGCTTGGCCAGCAGCGACGACATGATGTTGGCTTCATCGTCGTTGGTCAGCGCCAGGAACAGGTCGGTGTTGCCGATGTTTTCTTCCAGCAGCAGGTCGCGGTCCGATGAGCTGCCCTGCAGCACCACCGTGCTGTCCAGATGCTCCGACAGATAGCGGCAGCGCGCCGGGCTCACTTCGATGATCTTCACCTGATAGCGGCTTTCGATGGCTTCAGCCAGACGCTCGCCGATGTTGCCGCCACCGGCGATGACGATACGTTTGTAGTTCTCGTCCAGGCGCCGCAGCTCTCCCATCACGGCACGAATATCAGCCTTGGCGGCGATGAAAAACACCTCGTCATCGGCTTCGATGACCGTGTCGCCATGCGGCAGTATCGCCCGGTCGCGGCGATAGATCGCCGCGATGCGCGTTTCGACATTCGGCATGTGCGCTCGTAGCTGGCGCAACGGCTGACCGACCAGTGCGCCGCCGTAATAGGCTTTGACCGCGACCAGTTGCGCTTTGCCTTCGGCGAAGTCGATCACCTGCAGCGCACCGGGGTATTCGATCAGACGTTTGATGTAGTTGGTGACGACCTGCTCCGGACTGATCAGCACGTCGACCGGGATCGCGTTTTTATCGAACAGGCCAGCGCGTGTCAGGTACGCCGCTTCACGAATGCGCGCGATCTTGGTCGGCGTGTGGAACAGCGTGTGGGCAACCTGACAGGCGATCATGTTGGCTTCGTCGCTGCTGGTCACCGCGACCAGCATGTCGGCGTCGTCCGCGCCGGCCTGACGCAACACCGCCGGGTAGGAGCCTTTGCCCTGCACGGTGCGGATGTCCAGGCGGTCGCCCAGATCGCGCAACCGGTCGCCGTCAGTGTCGACCACGGTGATGTCATTGGCTTCGCCCGCCAGATGCTCGGCCAGCGTACCGCCTACCTGTCCTGCACCCAGAATGATGATTTTCACGCGCTTACTCCCGCGCCGCCGCGATCTTGATCAGTTTGGCGTAGTAGAAACCATCGTGGCCGCCTTGCTGGGCCAGCAGCTGGCGACCATGGGCTTGCTTGATACCCGCGGGCGGCTGTCCTGCCTGCCCGGCGATGTCCAGCTCTCTGGCCCCGGAGGTACGCGCCAGAAACGCCTCGATGACGTCGGTGTTTTCGGTCGGCAGTGTCGAGCAGGTCGCGTACACCAGCATGCCGCCTACCTGCAGCGTAGGCCACAACGCATCGAGCAGCTCGCCCTGCAAGGCCGCCAGCGCGACGATGTCGTCTGCCTGACGAGTCAGTTTGATGTCCGGATGACGACGAATCACGCCAGTCGCCGAGCACGGTGCGTCGAGCAGGATGCGCTGGAACGGTTTGCCGTCCCACCACTGCGCTGTCTCGCGTGCATCGGCGGCGATCAGCTCGGCATCCAGGCCCAGGCGATCAAGGTTTTCACGCACGCGCACCAGACGCTTGGCTTCCAGATCCACCGCTACCACGCCGCTTAGTTGCGGCTGCACTTCCAGCAAGTGGCAGGTCTTGCCGCCCGGCGCGCAGCAGGCATCGAGTACCCGTTGCCCGGGGGCCAGCTCCAGCAGGTCGGCGGCCAGTTGCGCGGCTTCGTCCTGCACGCTGATCCAGCCTTCGGCAAAACCGGGCAGTGAGCGCACATCGCACGGCTCGGCGAGCACGATGCCGTCCTGACTGAATGTGCACGCACTGGCTTGCAGGCCGGCAGTGTTGAGCAGTTCGAGGTATTGATCGCGACGGTGATGGCGTCGGTTGACGCGCAAAATCATCGGCGGGTGTGCATTGTTGGCCGCGCAGATGGCTTCCCACTGTTCCGGCCAGGCGGCTTTCAGGGCTTTCTGCAGCCAGCGCGGGTGGGCTGTACGCACCACCGGGTCGTGTTCCAGCTCGATCAGCAGCGCCTCGCCGTCACGTTGCGCATTGCGCAGCACGGCGTTGAGCAAGCCTTTGGCCCAGGGCTTTTTCAATTTGTCGGCGCAGCCCACGGTTTCACCGATGGCGGCGTGGGCCGGAATGCGGCTGTAGAACAGCTGATAAAGACCGACCAGCAACAAGGCTTCAACGTCGGCGTCGGCGGCCTTGAAGGGCTTTTGCAGCAGCTTGGCCGCCAGAGCCGACAGGCGCGGCTGCCAGCGCGCGGTGCCGAATGCCAGGTCCTGAGTCAGACCACGATCACGCACCTCGACCTTGTCCAGTTGAGTGGGCAACGAGCTGTTCAGCGAGGCCTTGCCGCTGAGCACGGCAGCCAGTGCCTTGGCGGCGGCCAGACGCGGGTTCATTGGCCCAGCACCGTGCCGATGGCAAATTTCTCGCGGCGGCTGTTGAACAGATCCGTGAAGTTCAGCGGCTTGCCGCCCGGCAATTGCAGACGGGTCAGGCGTAGCGCGTTCTGACCGCACGCGACGATCAGGCCATCCTTGCTGGCGCCAAGAATCGTCCCCGGCGCGCCCTGCCCTTCGGCCAGATCGGCTGTCAGGACTTTCAGGGTTTCTTCGTTCAGCGTGCTGTGGCAGATCGGCCAGGGGTTGAAGGCGCGGACCAGGCGCTCAAGCTCATCGGCCGGACGTGTCCAGTCCAGGCGCGCTTCGTCCTTGTTCAGCTTGTGGGCGTAGTTGGCCAGGCTGTCATCCTGAACCTCGCCGACCAGCGAACCTTCCGCCAGACCGGCAATGGCCTGCAACACAGCCGGCGGACCGAGTTCGGCCAGGCGATCATGCAGCGTCCCGCCCGTGTCCTGCGCGGTGATCGGGGTAACGGCCTTGAGCAGCATCGGCCCGGTGTCCAGGCCCGCTTCCATGCGCATCACCGTTACGCCGCTCTCGGCATCACCGGCCTGTACCGCGCGCTGAATCGGCGCCGCACCACGCCAGCGCGGCAGCAGCGACGCGTGGCTGTTGATACAGCCCAGGCGCGGAATATCCAGCACCACTTGCGGCAGGATCAGGCCGTAGGCGACGACCACCATCAAATCGGGTTGCAGCGCTGCCAGTTCGGCCTGCGCGTCAGGATCGCGCAGCGTTGGCGGCTGCATGACCGGTACGTCATGTTGCAGCGCCAGTTGCTTGACCGGGCTGGGCATCAGCTTTTGTCCACGACCGGCCGGGCGATCGGGCTGGGTGTACACGGCGACGATCTGGTGAGTGCTGTCGAGCAGGGCCTTGAGGTGTTCGGCGGCGAATTCCGGGGTGCCGGCGAAGACGATGCGCAGTGGCTCAGTCATGGAGTTCTCATTATAAAAAAAGGCCTGTTCAGGCCTTTTGGGGTAACGACGGATCAGGCGTTGAGCTTGTGCTGCTTTTCGAGCTTCTTCTTGATCCGGTCACGCTTGAGGTTGGAAAGGTAATCGACGAACAGCTTGCCGTTCAGGTGATCGCATTCATGCTGGATACAGATGGCGAGCAGGCCCTCGGCAACCAGTTCGTAAGGCTTGCCGTCACGGTCCAGCGCCTTGACGCGAACCTTTTGCGGGCGGTCGACGTTTTCGTAGAAACCGGGAACCGACAGGCAGCCTTCCTGATACTGATCCATTTCGTCGGTCAGCTTTTCGATTTCAGGATTGATGAAGACCCGCGGTTCGCTGCGGTCTTCGCTCAGGTCCATGACGACCACGCGCTTGTGGACGTTGACCTGAGTCGCGGCCAGGCCAATACCTGGCGCTTCGTACATGGTTTCAAACATGTCGTCGACCAACTGGCGAATGCCTTCGTCTACCATCGCCACAGGTTTGGCGATAGTGCGCAGGCGCGAATCGGGAAATTCGAGGATGTTTAGAATGGCCATATACGTAAGAGCTGCACTGTTAAGGTAAAGTCAATGTTGGGTGCCGGGCCCGGGAGTTCAAGGCAGGCAGCCCAGGACAGGACTCTAGGGTTCGCGTGAGGCAACATGATAAAGGGATTCACCGCATGAGGAAATCACTACTCGCCCTGCTGCTGCTGACCGCCAGCGGTCTTGCGCAGGCGCAAGTGCAACTCAGGGAAGGCTATCCGCAGAGCTACACCGTTGTCGCCGGGGACACACTCTGGGACATTTCCGGCAAGTTCTTGCGTGAACCGTGGAAATGGCGCGAGATCTGGCGGGCCAATCCGCAAGTCCATGATCCCGACCTGATCTATCCCGGTGACACCCTCGCGCTGACCTGGGTCGATGGTCAGCCGCGTGTGACGCTCAATCGGGGCGAGTCGCGCGGGACCATCAAATTGTCACCGCGTGTGCGCAGTACGCCGATGGTCGAGGCCATTCCGAGCATTCCGCTGGGGGCGATCAACGCATTCCTGATCAGCAACCGGATTGTCGACAACGCCGAGCAGTTCGAGAAAGCCCCCTACATCGTTGCGGGCAATGCCGAGCGCGTGCTCAGTGGCAACGGTGATCGTGCCTATGCACGGGGCGCGCTGGACCCGGCGCACAGCGTCTATGGCATCTTTCGTCAGGGCAAGACCTACATCGATCCGGAGACCAAGGAAGTACTGGGCATCAACGCCGATGACGTCGGCAGCGCCGAGGTGGTTGCCACCGAAGGTGACGTCTCGACCCTGATTCTGCAGCGCTCCACGCAGGAAGTGCGTCTGGGCGATCGCTTGTTCAGCAGCGAAGAGCGGGCCATCAACTCGACGTTCCTGCCCAGCGCTCCGCAGGCGCCGATAGAAGGTTTGATTCTGGATGTGCCACGCGGCGTCACTCAGGTCAGCGTGCTGGATGTGGTCACGCTCGACAAGGGCAAACGCGACGGTCTGACCGAGGGCAACGTGCTGGCGATCTACAAGACCAGCGAAACCGTGCGCGACCGAATCACCGGTGAGCTGGTAAAAATCCCCGACGAACGGGCCGGGCTGCTGATGGTTTTCCGTACCTACGACAAGCTTAGTTACGCCTTGGTCCTGCAAGCCAACCGATCTTTGGCCATCATGGACAAGGTTCGCAATCCGTAGACGCATGTTTCAGATCTGACACGGATTTGTGTGACGAACCAGACACTTATCAAATTGTTGTCAACAGAGTTATCCACAGGTTTGTGCATCACTTGAGATGCACGATGGATCAGGGACGATCTCATGCCATTGTTCGAAAATGCCCTCTCTTCGCCTGCAGAGCTGGAAGCGCGCTTGCGCGTGCACCGCTTGCCCGAGATAGGGCCGAAACGCTTTTCCAGACTGATTGAAGCTTTCGGTTCGGCCTCGTCGGCGCTCAGTGCGCCGGCCAGCGCATGGCGTGCGCTGGGCATTCCAGGTGTCTGTGCCGAGGCGCGTCGTGACCCCTCCGTACGTGATGGCGCCAGTGCCGCATTGGCCTGGCTGGAGCGTCCGGCCCAGCATTTGCTGATGTGGGACGACCCCGGCTACCCCGCGCTGCTGGCGCAGATCGCAGATCCACCGCCGCTGATCTTCATTGCCGGCGACCCTTCGATCCTTGAGCGTCCGCAACTGGGAATGGTCGGCAGTCGTCGCGCCTCCCGACCCGGACTCGACACCGCCAGCGCTTTTGCGCGCAGCCTGGCGGCTGCCGGTTTTGTGATCACCAGCGGCTTGGCGCGAGGTATTGACGGTGCCGCGCATCAGGGCGCATTGGATGTCGGGGGGCTGACAATCGGCGTGCTTGGCACCGGGCTCGAAAAACTTTATCCACAGCAGCACCGCGCGCTCGCAGCACAGATGGCGGCCCAGGGCGGCGCCGTGATTTCCGAGTTCCCGCTGGACGCCGCAGCACAGGCCAGCAACTTCCCGCGACGTAACCGAATCATCAGTGGCCTGTCGCTGGGCATACTGGTGGTCGAGGCCAGTGTTGCCAGCGGCTCATTGATTACCGCGCGGCTGGCCGCCGAGCATGGACGAGAGGTTTACGCGATACCCGGCTCGATTCATCACCCTGGCGCCAAGGGCTGTCATCAGTTGATACGAGACGGCGCGACACTGATTGAGACCGTCGAACACATTCTTGAAGGCTTGCAGCACTGGAAACGTGTTGCGCCCGGCATCGATCCCGTCACGCCGGCGAAGCCTGCCCCTTGCGATCATCCACTGTTGGCGCTGCTGCACGCCGCACCGCACACCAGCGAGGGGCTGTCGTTGTCATGCGGATGGCCATTACCCAAGGTATTGGCGGGCCTGACCGAGCTGGAACTGGACGGACGCATAAGCTGTGAAGCAGGACGATGGTTCGCCAGAGCGCCCTGAGGTTAAACTGCCGCCAGGATTCAGTGGAGAGACAAACAATGGTCAGCAGTTGGCGAGTGCAACAAGCCGCTCAGGATATTCGAGCCGGTGCGGTGATTGCCTACCCGACCGAGGCAGTCTGGGGGCTTGGGTGCGATCCGTGGGATGAAGAAGCGGTCTATCGTCTGTTGGCGATCAAGTCACGGCCGGTGGAAAAAGGCCTGATCCTGATTGCCGACAACATTCGCCAGTTCGACTTCCTGTTCGAAGACTTCCCTGAACTGTGGCTCGACCGCATGGCCAGCACCTGGCCTGGGCCCAACACCTGGCTGGTACCGCATCAGAACCTGCTGCCCGAGTGGATCACCGGCATTCACGAAACCGTGGCGCTGCGTGTTACCGATCACCCGACCGTACGTGAACTGTGCGCACTGGTCGGTCCGTTGATTTCCACCTCGGCCAACCCGGCGGGTCGCCCGGCTGCGCGTTCGAGATTGCGCGTCGAGCAGTACTTCCGCGGGCAGATCGACGGGGTTCTCGGCGGCAGCCTGGGCGGGCGTCGAAACCCCAGCGTGATACGGGATATCGCCACCGCGCAGATTGTGCGCGCCGGCTGACGCTGGCACACACAGTGCGCATTCAAGGGCAGACGATCAAGGAATCAGAATGGTCGAGCCGGTGGTGCGTCTGGCCGACAGCTCGGTCTGCGCCTTGGCGGCATCCTTCAGAGCATACTGCTGAATGCCGTCGACCTTGAGTTTGCCGCTGGCGAGCATGTCGAACAGCTCGTCCGCCATGGCCTGCAGGTTCTGCGCATTGTTGGCGTAAGAGCCCAGCGTCGGGCGCGTGACATACACCGAACCCTTTTGCGCCAGAATCCCGAGATTCACGCCCGAGACCGGCCCGGACGCATTGCCGAAGCTCACCACCAGCCCACGTGGTGCCACGCAGTCGAGTGACGTCAGCCAGGTGTCCTGACCCACCCCGTCGTAGACCACCGGGCATTTCTTGCCGTCGGTCAGCTCCAGCACGCGCCTGGCGACGTCTTCGTGACTGTAATCGATGGTTTCCCAGGCACCCAGCGCCTTGGCGTGCGCGGCCTTCTCCGGCGAACTGACCGTGCCGATCAGTTTGGCGCCCAGCGCCTTGACCCATTGGCAGGCCAGCGAACCCACACCACCCGCAGCAGCATGAAACAGAATGGTCTCGCCCGGCTTCACCTGATACGTCTGACGCAGCAGATACTGCACCGTCAGGCCCTTGAGCATCAGGGCTGCGGCCTGCTCGAAACTGATCGAGTCCGCCAGCTTCACCAGATTCGCTTCAGGCAGCACGTGCACTTCGCTGTACGCCCCCAGCGGCCCGGTGCCGTAAGCGACACGATCTCCGACCTTGAAGCGCGTCACCTCGGCCCCCACCGCCTCGACCACCCCCGCCCCTTCGGCACCGAGGCCGGAAGGCAGCGACGGCGCCGGATACAGCCCGCTGCGGTAATAGGTATCGATGAAATTCAGGCCAATGGCCTTGTTACGCACAACCACCGCCTGCGGCCCCGGAGCCTGCGGCTCGAAATCGACATATTCAAGAACCTCGGGTCCTCCGACAGCGCTGAACTGGATACGCTTTGCCATGTGCTCTCTCCTTGATGGTTAAAACAAGCTGCGAAAGCCCCCATCGGACTCCATCCCCGGACCTTCGTCAACTGCCAGCCCGCGCCGCCGATGGTATGCTACGCGCCAATTTGCCTGCGCCTCTTTTGCTGCGAGGGCTCAGCCGTTTGACGTCAGCCGTAAGGGATCCTCATGAGTACCCGTACCGAGGCCGTAAAAGCCTACCTGCTCGACCTGCAAGACCGTATCTGCACTGCGCTTGAACAGGAAGATGGCAGCGCACACTTCATGGAAGATGCCTGGACGCGTCCGGCGGGCGGCGGTGGTCGCACGCGGGTGATCGAGAATGGCACGGTCATCGAGAAAGGCGGTGTCAATTTTTCCCATGTTTTCGGCAGCAATCTGCCGCCGTCTGCCAGTGCTCATCGGCCTGAACTGGCCGGGCGTGGTTTCGAGGCGCTGGGCGTGTCGCTGGTGATCCATCCGCACAACCCGCATGTGCCGACGTCCCACGCCAACGTGCGTTTCTTCATTGCCGAGAAAGAAGGTGAAGAGGCCGTCTGGTGGTTCGGTGGCGGTTTCGACCTGACGCCCTATTACGGCGTCGAGGAAGACTGCGTGCACTGGCACCGGGTCGCCGAGCGCGCCTGTGCGCCCTTCGGTGAGGATGTCTACCCGCGTTACAAGGCCTGGTGCGACAGTTACTTCCACCTCAAGCATCGCGATGAACCGCGCGGCATCGGAGGTCTGTTTTTCGATGACGTGAACCAGTGGGATTTCGACACCAGTTTCGCGTTCATTCGTGCTATCGGTGATGCGTTCATCAATGCGTATCTGCCGATCGTGCGGCGTCGCAAGGCGGCGGCCTATACCGTGCAGCAGCGTGAGTTTCAGGAATTCCGTCGTGGTCGCTACGTCGAGTTCAACCTGGTGTATGACCGCGGCACGTTGTTCGGTCTGCAATCGGGTGGGCGTACCGAATCGATCCTCATGTCGCTGCCGCCGCAAGTGCGTTGGGGTTATGACTGGAAGGCCGCGCCGGGCAGCGAAGAGGCGCGTCTGACCGAATACTTCCTCACTGATCGGGACTGGCTGGCCGAAAACTGAGCCGATTCACCGCCGCAAGGTGCTGCACACGCAAACAGATCAGGAACACACATGGACCAGTACGTCGTCTTCGGTAATCCCATCGGCCACAGCAAGTCGCCGTTGATTCATCGCCTGTTTGCCGAGCAAACCGGGCAAACGCTGGATTACCAGACCTCGCTGGCACCGCTGAACGATTTCACCGCGTTCGCCCAGGCGTTTTTCCAGGTCGGGCGCGGTGCCAACGTTACTGTGCCGTTCAAGGAAGAAGCCTGGCGCCTTGCCGACAGTCTGACCCAGCGTGCGCAGCGCGCCGGGGCGGTCAACACCCTGAGCAAGCTCGACGACGGAACCCTGCTGGGTGATAACACTGACGGTGCCGGGCTGGTACGTGATCTGACGGTCAATTGCGGTCGCAGCCTGCGTGGTCAGCGCATTCTGTTGCTGGGCGCAGGCGGTGCGGTGCGTGGTGCGCTGGAGCCGTTGCTTGCGCAACAGCCCGCTGCCTTGGTGATCGCCAATCGTACGGTCGAGAAAGCCGAACGACTGGCGCAGGAGTTTGCCGACCTCGGGCCGGTATTCGCCAGCAGCTACGACTGGCTTGAAGAGTCGGTGGACGTGATCATCAACGCCACCTCGGCCAGCCTGGCCGGAGAGTTGCCACCGATTGCGCCCAGCCTCATCCAGTCGGGAGTGACCTTCTGCTACGACATGATGTACAGCAACGAACCCACTGCTTTTTGCCGTTGGGCCACCGAACACGGCGCGGCGCAGGCGGTGGATGGTCTGGGCATGCTGGCCGAGCAGGCCGCAGAAGCCTTCCTGCTGTGGCGCGGTGTGCGTCCGGAATCGGCTCCGGTGCTGGCTGAGTTGCGCAGATTGCTGGCTGCGGGTTGATCGGCTATCTGCGGACTATCGTGCCAATGCTCCGAGTTATGCACAAGTCCGCTTTTGATTCTGGCCGAAGGCCGTGGGAGCGAACTTGTTCGCGAAGGCGGTATTTCAGATGATGTATTTTCGGCGATTATACCTGCCCTTTCGCGAACAAGTTCGCTCCCATGCCCTCCGGGCAGAAGCCAAATCTACGGGCTCATCGGGACCTTTGTAAAACGCAGAGCATCGCGACGATGATTCATGGCTCAATCCTCAAACAGAATCGGGCACTTCTCCGCCCCTTCCAGCTTGTGCAGTTCCTCGATCACTTGCGGCCTGGCATTGCGCAGGACCAGCACTCTGCCCTGCCGGCCCAGACGTCTGGCTTCCTGATGAAGCATCTCAACGCCTGAGTAATCGATGAAGTTGATCTGCTGCGCATCGATCACCACTCGCACACCTTCGGTACGTTGCAGGCGGGTTTGCAGGTAGTGGCTGGCCCCGAAGAAGATCGATCCGCCGACCCGCAGGACCTCCTCGTCGCCCTCGCGCCATTGTTGGACACGCGGTTGCGAGGTGCGCTTGAGATAGAAAAACAGCGAGGCCAGCACACCGGCGTAGATCGCGGTTTGCAGCTCCAGCAGCAGGGTGGCCAGACAGGTCAGCGCCATCACGAAAAACTCGGCGCGGCTGACGCGGAACAGCGCACGAATGCCTCGGCGATCCACCAGCCCCCAACAGATCAGCAGAATTGAGGCGGCCATGGCCGGGATCGGAATGTGCGATATCAACGAGGCACCGGCGACTGCGAACAGCGCCACCCATAGCGCGGAAAACACCCCCGCCAACGGCGAGCGCGCACCTGCCTCGTAACTCAATGCCGCACGGGTAAAAGACCCGGCTGACAGGTAGCCGGAGAACAGCGAGCCGACCATGTTCGACAGCCCCTGGGCACGCACTTCCTGATTGGCATTGAGCATCTGCTGCGAACGAGCTGACAGCGAGCGGGCAATCGACAGGCTGTTGACCAGCCCGAGCATGCCCACCGCCACGGCGGTCGGCAGCAATTTAAGGATCAGTTCGAGATCCAGCGGCAACGGACTGAAGGGCGGCAGATGGCCGACGAAGGCGCTGACCACACGGACATGGCCGAACATCGCCGGCCACAGCCACACCAGCAGGCTGCTCGACACCAGTGCGATCAACAGCGTCGGCCAGCGAGGCACGAGCAGCTTGAGTCCGATACCCAGCGCCAGGGTCAACAGACCGAGCATCAGCGAAGACAGATCGACCTCACGCAGATGCTCGAGCACGGCGCTCACGCTTTTGAGGGCGGTGGTCTGACTCGGCAGATCAATGCCCAGCAGATTGGGCATCTGCCCCAGCGCAATCACCACCGCAGCGCCCAGCGTGAAACCCAGCACCACCGAGTGCGAAACGAAATTTACCAGTGCACCGAAGCGCATCATCCCCAGCAACAACTGAAATACGCCAGCGATGAAGGTCAGCAGCAGGATCAACATGATGTAGTCCTGACTGGCCGGGACGGCGAGCGGACTGACACTGGCGTACAGCACGATGGAAATAGCCGCAGTCGGCCCGCAGATCAGGTGCCAGGACGATCCCCACAGACAGGCCACGAGGACTGGAACAATCGCAGCGTAGAGACCGTACTCAGGCGGCAGCCCGGCGATCAGTGCGTAAGCGATGGATTGCGGCAGTGCCAGAATGGCGCCACTCAGGCCCACTAGCGCATCACGCCCGACGCTGGCGCGATTCTGCTGCGGCAGCCAGGCGAGAAAGGGTAGGAATTTATGGCGATTGAGCCAGCGCATCGGTCCCTCGGTTGAATTGAACGTAGAGGACGCAGAGCGCCCAGAACGGCACGTGGAGCATGGGCACGATAGTCGGACGCCTGTCGTTCCTCACGCTCCAGCGTGGAAATGCCTTGGGTGACGCTCCGCGTCACAGACCTTCGTCACGCAGCGCACTCAAGGCTTTACGCTTACAACCTGGCCTTCACCGCCGCCAGACCGTCCTTGCCATCAGCGGTCTGTACGCCCTCCAGCCACTTGTCCAGCACCGCCGGGTTGGCCTTGATCCAGGCTTTCGCCGCCTCGCTGTTGCTGACCTTCTTGTTGACCACTTCGGCCATGATGCTGTTTTCCATGTCCAGGGTGAAGCTCAGATTGGTCAGCAGCTTGCCGACGTTCGGGCAGGCTTGAGCATAACCCTTGCGGGTCAGTGTAAAGACCGAGCCGGTGTCGCCGAAATATTTCTCGCCGCCCTTGAGGTAGTGCATGCCCTTGATCTGCACGTTCATCGGGTGCGGCGTCCAGCCGAGGAACACCACAAAGGCTTTTTTCTTCACGTTGCGATTGACCTCGGCGAGCATCGCAGTCTCGCTGGATTCCACCAGCTTCCATTTGCCCAGGTCGAATTCGTTCTTCTTGATGATCTCCTGCAACGACAGGTTGGCAGGCGCGCCGGAACCGATGCCGTAGATTTTCTTGTCGAACTTGTCAGCGAATTTGTTCAGGTCGGCAAAGTTATGCACACCGGCTTCCCAGACGTAATCCGGTACGGCCAGGGTGAATTCGGTGCCCTCCAGGTTTTTCGCCAGTTGCGTCACATCTCCGGTGGCCACGAACTTGTCGTAAAAGCCCTGCTGCGCCGGCATCCAGTTACCCAGAAACACATCCAGCTTGCCGTCTTTCAAACCGCCATAGGCAATCGGCACGGCCAGGGTATCGACCTTGGGCGTGTAGCCCAGGCCCTCGAGGACCACGCTGGTAATGGCGTTGGTGGCCGCAATGTCACTCCAGCCGGGATCGGCCATCTTCACGGTGCTGCAACTGGCGTCCTCCGCCTGCGCTGCCAGGCTACCGAAGGTCATGACCGCGACCGCAACGGCTGTGGATAACTTCTTCATTGATGTACCCCTTTGGTTTTTTTGGTGTGGGCAGGGTCAAGGTTGCGGAAAACGTGCCTTGCGCTCCAGATCGTCCAGATCAATGTGGTTGCGCATGTACTGCTGACTGGCGTCGACCAGTGGCTGGTGATCCCAACTCTTCAGCTTGCCGGTTGCCAGCGATTTGGCGACGAAGCGCCTTCTACGCTGACTGGCGAGCACCTGTTGGTGTATCGCCGGGATGTCCCACTTGGCCCGAGCTTCGGCCAGGAAGTCATTGAACAGCTTTTCATGGGCGGGTGATTGGCTCAGGTCCTTCTGCTCTTCCGGGTCCTTCTTCACATCGAACAGCAGGCACGGGTCCTGTTCCGAATAGATAAATTTGTACGCGCCACGACGGATCATCATCAGCGGGCTGGTGGTGCCTTCGGCCATGTATTCACCGAACACCTCGTCGTGCCCGCCCTTGCGTTTCAGATGCGGCATCAGCGAGCGTCCGTCCAGTGGCAAACCGGCGTCCAGTTTGCCGCTGGCCATTTCGACGAAGGTCGGCAGCAGGTCGGCAGTCGACACCGACGCACTGACCCGTCCCGGTTTGAACTGGCCCGGCGCGTACACCACCAGCGGCACGCGCGCGGCCATTTCGAACCAGTGCATTTTGTACCAGAGGCCCTTCTCGCCCAGCATGTCGCCGTGATCGCCGGAGAACACCACGATGGTGTCTTCCGCCAGCCCGACTTCATCGAGCGTCTGCATCAGCTTGCCGACGTTGAGGTCGATGTAGCTGCACGCGCCAAAGTAGGCGCGGCGCGCATCACGAATCTTGTCGGTCGGCATGGGCTTGTCCCACAGGTCATAGACCTTGAGCAGCCGTTGCGAATGCGGGTCCAGCGCGGCCTGATTGGCGTGCGGCGGCGGCATCGGGATCTCTTCGTCGGCGTACAGGTCCCAGAACGGCTTGGGAATGGTGTACGGGTCATGAGGATGAGTCATGGAAACGGTCAGGCAGAAAGGCGCATCACCGTCCTGGCGCACGTGGTCGTACAGATACTGCTGGGACTTGAACAGCACCTCTTCGTCGAAATCCAGCTGGTTGGTGCGAATGCACGGACCAGCCTGCAATACCGATGACATGTTGTGATACCAGCTTGGCCGCACATCCGGCTCGTCCCAATTGACTGACCAGCCATAGTCGGCCGGGTAGATGTCACTGGTCAGGCGTTCTTCGTAGCCATGCAACTGGTCCGGCCCGCAGAAATGCATCTTGCCTGCCAAGGCGGTCTTGTAGCCCAGCGCACGCAGGTAGTGGGCATAAGTAGGGATGTCGGCCGGGAAGTCAGCTGCGTTGTCGTACGCGCCGATCCTGCTCGGCAGCTGGCCGCTGACCAGGGTGAAGCGCGACGGCGCGCAAAGGGGGCTGTTGCAATACGCCGAGTCGAACACTACGCCATTGGCGGCCATGCGGCTCAGGTTCGGCATCAGAATCGGGGATCGGGCGTAAAACGGCAACATTGGCGCGGCCATTTGATCGGCCATGATGAACAGAATATTTTTGCGCTTCATGTAATCGCTGCATCCCATTGTGAAAAGTTATGCGAAAGTGCCGGGTATGAGGATGGAGTCCATACGTTTCAGGGTAAAGCCCATACACAGCAATACCTAGGATAAGCCCAGCTAATGTTTGAATCTTTCGGCGATGTGTCACTCGATCTGCTGCGTGCATTTGAAGTCGCGGCGCGTTTGCGCAGCTTCACAGCGGCAGCCCTCGAACTGGGCACGACACAGCCCGCTGTCAGCCAGCAGATCAAGCGCCTCGAAGAGCAACTCGCTACCCGTCTGTTCGACCGCATCTACCGTGGCATCGAATTGACCGACGCCGGTGAAGTGCTATTCAGCCATGTGCAGGCCGGGCTGCAATCCATCGACAGCGGATTGACAGCCATTACCGAACACCACCAGCACGAAGTGCTTCAAGTGGCGACCGACTTCGCCTTCGCCGCCTACTGGCTGATGCCGCGTCTGCACCGTTTCCACAAGGTTAACCCGGACGTGGACGTCAGCCTGGTCACCAGCGAGCGTACCCACAGCATGTTACGTGCTGATATCGATGTTGCGGTGCTGTTCGGTGACGGGCGCTTCAAACAGGGCGAAAGCCACTGGCTGTTCAGCGAAGAGGTCTTCCCGGTGTGCAGCCCGCAACTGATCGCCGGGCGCCAGACGCCGCTGCCCAACGATGCGCTGCGCGACTTTCCACTCCTGCACCTGCGTGGCGAAAGCATCAACCACTGGTTCGACTGGGCGGGCGTATTCCGCGCGCTGGACATCCCTCAGGCCCCCGCGCCCGGTCAACTGCGCTTCGACAACTACACCCTGCTGATCCAGGCGGCCATCGGCGGACAGGGCATCGCCATCGGCTGGAAGCACTTGGTCGATGACCTGCTCGATCAGGGCCTGCTCTGTCGCCCTATCGCCGGCGCGGCGATTTCCGGCCAGGGCTATTACGTTGTCCTGCCCCAGCGCAAACGCCGCGTGCAGATCGTTCAGCAATTCGTGGACTGGCTGGCCAGCGAGCAGGCGTTGAGCGGGGTTTCGCTGGCGGGCAGGCCATTGCCGTCGATTGCGGTGTAACATTGCCCCGCTGAAAAGTGACCGCTCGGTCCATCGCCGCGCGCACATCAACAAAATGGTCATGCATACGCTTGAATATCATCGGTGCCCTGCCCCAGGCTGCCTGAACCGAATGCTGAAAGACCAGAACAGAGGATCATCAGAAATGCCGGATCTACTCATCGACGGTAAGACACTCCACTATTCCGACCAGGGCACGGGCCCGGTGGTAGTGCTCGGTCACAGCTATCTCTGGGACAAGGCGATGTGGAGTGCACAGATTGATACCCTGGCCAGCCAGTATCGGGTGATCGTGCCGGATCTGTGGGGGCACGGAGATTCCAGCGGGTTTCCCGAAGGCACTCGCAACCTCGATGATCTGGCGCGGCATGCGCTGGCGCTGCTGGATCATTTGAATATCGAGCGTTGCAGCATCGTCGGGCTGTCGGTCGGCGGTATGTGGGGCGCAATCGCTGCACTGCTCGCGCCAGAGCGCATCACCGGGCTGGTGCTGATGGACACCTATCTGGGCAAAGAGACCGAAGCCAAGAAAGCCTATTACTTCTCGTTGCTCGACAAGCTGGAAGAGGTCGGGACCTTTCCTGAGCCGCTGCTGGATATCGTCGTACCGATTTTCTTCCGTCCCGGCATTGATCCGCAGTCGCCTGTGTACACGTCGTTTCGTGCAGCGCTTGCCGGCATGAATACCGAGCAGTTGCGTCAGTCCGTCGTACCACTGGGAAGGATGATTTTCGGTCGTGATGACCGGCTCGGGTTGATCGAACAACTGAATGCCGACACCACGCTGGTAATGTGTGGCGATGCGGACATCCCGCGCCCGCCTGAAGAAACCTGCGAGATGGCCAGCCTGATCGGCTGCCCTTACGTGCTGGTGCCTGAGGCAGGGCATATCGCCAGTCTGGAGAACCCGGATTTTGTGTCGGGAGCGCTGATGACGTTTTTGGCGCGGGTTAACCAGAAGCAGGGTTGAGCTGGGCGGGTTTCTGCGCTGGGCGGCCCTCAAGATCGGACGCGGAGCGTCCAGAACGGCATACGACGCGGAGCGTCGCACGATAGTCGAGATTATCGTTCCTCACGCTCCAGCGTGGGAGTGCCTTGTTCGACGCTCCGCATAGCAGCACCCATCAATTCAACACGCCATCCAGAATCGCGTAAACAATCCCAGAACCCACGGCGATCAGTACGACGTCGGTGCCCAGGCGGCGCCATTCGTAGCCGTCATAATGTGGCAGGTATTGCAGCGAGCGGCTGTCCAGGCGTTTGCCGTAACCAGGGGGCAACGGACGGCCCTTGGCGATGTGTACGCCAGGCGGCAGTGGCTGGCCCCGGCCGATGACGTCGCGGTGTTGCTGGAAGGTCTCGCGTACCGGGCCGAAATCCTGCGGTGGGCGGTTGCCGCCGCGGTTGTCCTGATGCGCCTGTCTGCCTGGCTGGCTGGCCGGGCCTTTGTCCGGACCCCGGCCATTGTCATTGCCCGGTCCACGGTCATTGCCACGCTCGTTATGCCCGCCATTGCTCTGCGGCCCCGGCTGTTGAACGCCACGATTGTCGTCCGGGCCATCACCGCGTTGATCCGGTGGTGCAGCTTGCAGCAGCGGACTGGCGCTGATCATCAAGATACCCAGTCCGGTGATAAAACGGTTTGGCAGTTTCATGGTGTTTCCTCGGCTTCACTCAATGCAGCAAAAAGGGGTTCATGACGCTGGTCATGAACCCCTTATGTCTTGCTACATAGAGCCGCCGCTCAGGCTTTGATTCCTCTGTATCAGAAACTTTACCCTCAGCGACGAGCGCTACGTACGCCCTCGGCCAGCGCCGCGCACAGCGTCAGCACGCCGTCGACGGCATGCTCCGGCGACTCGGCGCTGGCGATCTTGTCGACGAACGCCGAGCCCACGACCACGCCGTCAGCCAGGCGCGCAATCGCCGCGGCCTGCTCGGGTGTGCGGATACCGAAACCGACGCTGATCGGCAGATCGGTGTGGCGGCGCAAGCGAGCGATGGCTTCAGTGACGTGCTCGGTGGTGGCCGAGCCAGCCCCGGTCACACCGGCGACCGACACGTAGTAAACGAACCCGGAACTGCGTTCCAGCACGCGCGGCAGGCGCGCATCATCGGTGGTCGGCGTGGTCAGACGGATGAAGTCGATGCCGGACGCCTGTGCAGGCGTCGCCAGCTCGGCGTCGTGCTCGGGTGGCAGGTCAACGATGATCAGACCGTCAACGCCCGCTTCCTTTGCCTGCGCCACGAAGGCTTCGACGCCAAAGCGGTGAATCGGGTTGTAGTAACCCATCAGCACAATCGGCGTGGTCTGATCGTCGACACGGAATTCGCTGACCATCTGCAGGGTTTTCTGCAGGGTCTGGCCAGCGTCCAGAGCACGCAGGGTCGCCAGCTGAATCGCCACACCGTCGGCCATCGGATCGGTGAACGGCATACCCAGCTCGATCACGTCAGCACCCGCCGCAGGCAGGCCTTTCAGGACTTTCAGCGAGGTGGCGTAGCCAGGGTCACCGGCGGTGATGAAGGTGACCAGCGCCGCACGACCTTCGGTTTTAAGCTGGGCGAAACGATGTTCTAGACGGCTCATACCAGCTGCTCCTGAGTGTGTTCGGCGGCTGCCATATGGTTCATGACGGTTTGCATGTCTTTGTCGCCGCGCCCGGACAGGCACACGACCATCAGGTGATCATCGCGCAGGTTGGTCGCGCGCTTCATGGCTTCAGCCAGGGCGTGAGCGGTTTCCAGCGCCGGGATGATGCCTTCGAGCAGGCAGCACTGATGGAAAGCATCCAGCGCTTCGTCATCGGTGATGCTGACGTATTCGACGCGCTTCACTTCGTGCAGGAATGCGTGTTCCGGGCCGATGCCTGGGTAGTCCAGACCGGCAGAGATCGAGTGCGCATCGGTGATTTGTCCGTCGCCGTCCTGCAGCAGGTAGGTACGGTTGCCGTGCAGCACGCCCGGTACGCCGCCGTTCAGGCTGGCCGCGTGCTTGTCGGTGCTGACGCCGTGACCGCCCGCTTCAACGCCGATGATTTCCACACTGGCGTCATCCAGGAACGGATGGAACAGGCCCATGGCGTTGGAACCGCCGCCGACACAGGCGACCAGGCTGTCCGGCAGACGACCTTCCTTCTCCAGCATCTGCTCTTTGGTTTCCTTGCCGATGATGGCCTGGAAGTCACGGACCATCGCTGGGTAAGGGTGCGGGCCTGCCACGGTGCCGATCAGGTAGAAGGTGTCGTCGACGTTGGTCACCCAGTCACGCAGCGCTTCGTTCATCGCATCTTTCAGGGTGCCGGTGCCGGAAGTGACCGGAACGATTTCAGCGCCCAGCAGCTTCATGCGGAACACGTTGGCCTGCTGACGCTCGATGTCGGTAGCACCCATGTAGATCACGCAAGGCAGACCGAAACGTGCAGCAACGGTAGCAGTGGCAACGCCGTGCATGCCGGCGCCGGTTTCCGCGATCAGGCGTTTTTTGCCCATGCGTTTGGCCAGCAGCACCTGACCGATGCAGTTGTTGATCTTGTGCGCGCCGGTGTGATTGAGCTCTTCACGCTTGAAGTAGATTTTCGCGCCGCCACAGAACTCGGTCAGGCGCTCGGCGAAGTACAGCGGGTTTGGACGGCCCACGTAATCGCGCTGGAAGTAGGCCATCTCCTTGATGAATTCCGGGTCGGCTTTGGCGGCTTCGTACTCGCGGTTGAGGTCTAGCACCAGCGGCATAAGGGTTTCAGCCACGTAGCGGCCGCCGAATGAGCCGAACAGGCCATTGGCGTCGGGGCCGCTGCGGAAATTGGTCTGGGTCATGAAGTGCTCCAGTTGCAGTATTGGGCGAATGGGTTGAGCCGTATTGGCAATGGGTCCACTTTAACCAGCGCAAGGCTGGATGAAAACCGATAAGATCGCTGCAACCTGTCAGGAAAACTCACAGATCATGAGCCGCGACCTCCCTCCCCTCAATGCATTGCGCGCCTTTGAAAGCACTGCCCGGCTTGGCAGTGTCAGCCAGGCGGCCGAACAGCTGAACGTGACGCATGGTGCTGTCAGTCGCCAATTGAAAGTGCTTGAAGAACACCTGGGTGTAAGCCTGTTCAGCAAGGACGGACGAGGCCTGAAACTCACAGATGCAGGTATTCGCCTACGCGATGTCAGCGGCGACGCGTTCGACCGGCTGCGCGGCGTGTGTGCAGAACTGAGCAAGGGCAGCGCAGATGCGCCGTTCGTGTTGGGTTGCTCCGGCAGCCTGCTGGCGCGCTGGTTCATCCCGCGCTTGAGTCGCCTGAATGCCGAGCTGCCGGACCTGCGTCTGCACCTGTCGGCAGGTGAAGGTGATCTTGACCCGCGTCGGCCAGGTCTTGATGCCCTGTTGATATTTGCCGAGCCGCCATGGCCGGCAGACATGCAGGTCTTCGAACTGGCAAGTGAGCGGATCGGACCGGTGTTGAGCCCACGTTTCGCGCGATTCGAGCGTCTGTGCGATGCACCAGTCGAGGCGTTGCTGGAAGAGTCGTTGCTGCAAACCACATCGCGTCCGCAGGCGTGGCCGAGCTGGGCGCAGCAGAACGGCATCGATCCGCAGTCATTGCGTTACGGGCAGGGTTTCGAGCATTTGTATTATTTGCTGGAGGCGGCCGTGGCGGGCCTTGGCATTGCAATTGCGCCCGAGCCTCTGGTCATCGATGACCTGAAGGCCGGTCGCCTGGCTGCGCCTTGGGGGTTCAGTGAAACCCCGGCGCAGCTGGCGCTTTGGGTACCCAGACGTGCGGCCGATGGACGGGCGCAGCAGCTTGCTCAGTGGTTAAAAAATGAGCTGAGGCGGTCCGGGGAACCGATCAAAAACTGATCAGTTACCGCGCTTGAACAGCATGTAGGCAGCGATCAGGCCGATGGCACCTACCGCAACGCCGGCGGTGGTCCAAGGGTGTTCCTGAGCGTAGTCGCGGGTTGCCAGTGCGTTTTCGCGGGTTTTCTCTTTAACGTCTTCGTAGACATCGCTTAGCAGGCTGCGCGAGTGGCTCAGCGCGCTTTCAGCGTTGGCTTTCAGATTCTTCAGTGTCTTGCGCGACTCGTCGGTAGCGTCGGCTTTCAGGCCCTCGAGGGACTTCAGGAGGCTCTCGATTTCAGCTTCCATACTCTGCAACGAGGCTTTGCGAAGTGACGTAGTAGCCATGGTGTTTCTCCTGCAATGATGAGTGGGCGTGTTGTTTCGGACTCCGGGCTTTTTGGAAAGTGCGATGGGATTTTTGCAAAGGTCTGAACTTTTGCGCGCCTTCTCCTGACAGAAGCAGGGAGCGCGCTCTATATCGCGTCTTTTTCAGACCTCAGGAGAACTGCCATGTCGGATCATCACACGTACAAGAAAGTTGAAATCGTAGGCTCTTCCACGACCACCATCGAAGACGCCATCAACAATGCCCTGGCTGAAGCCAGCAAAAGCCTCGACCTGATGGAATGGTTTGAAGTGACCGAAACCCGCGGCCATATCGAAAACGGCAAAGTCGCGCACTTCCAGGTGACGTTGAAAGTGGGCTTCCGCATCACCAACAGCTGAGGGTGATCTGAACCTTTCGGCTGGCCGATTGCCATAAGCTGCGCTACACGCAAATGTGGCCACGCGTTCGCTGTGTGAGCGTGGGGATTTTCAATGGGCGCCTGTTCCGATGGCGTCTTCATTTGGCCGGACGAGAGGGATTACCCATGAAGAAGTTTTTGTTGGCTGTAGGCTTGCTGAGCATTGCAGGCACTGCCCTCGCGGCAGGCAAGCCATGTGAAGAGTTGAAAAGTGAACTCGACGCAAGACTCCAGGCGAAGGGCGTAACGTCCTACACGCTGGAAGTGGTCGAGAAAGGCAGCGCGGCCGACAAGCAAGTCGTCGGCACCTGCGAAGGCGGCACCAAGGAAATCGTTTACCAGCGCGGTTGATTGCCAGCCAGGCCCGGCTCAGGCCGGTTGGCCCGGTCAATCCCGTTTGCAGGTTTCACGAACAGCATCGCCCCGGACTGTCATTCAGTCCGGG
>NZ_LKGW01000115.1:0-62314 GCF_001467335.1 Pseudomonas sp. ICMP 10191 | reverse complement strand
GAAGGCGTGATCCTCGGTCGCCTGATCTGGGACAACTTGGTCTACCGCAACCCGGACAATGGCGAGTACCAGCCGATGCTCGCCACCAGCTGGAAACAGGTCGACGATACGACCATCGATTTCCAGCTGCGCCAAGGCGTGAAGTTTCACAACGGCGACCCGTTCACCGCAGATGACGTGGTGTTTACCCTCAATTATGTGGTGTCTCCAGAGTCCAAGGTGGTCACGGTACAAAATGTCGACTGGATCAAGAGCGCCGAAAAGCTGGGCGACTACAGCGTTCGTCTGCACCTGAAAAAGCCTTTCCCGCCTGCGCTGGAATACCTCTCCAACGCCGTACCGATGTTCCCGAAAAAATACTTCGAAGAAGTCGGGCTGGCAGGCTTCAGCCGTAAACCGATCGGCACCGGGCCTTACAAGGTGACGGCCATCGCCACCGGCGAAGGCGTGAAAATGGACAAGAACCCGGACTACTTCAAGGACAGCCCACAGGGTCAACCGAAGATCGGTCACATCGACTTCCGGGTGATCGCCGATGCCGAAACGCGTCTGGCCGAGCTGATGACCGGCGGCGTCGACTGGACCTGGCGGGTTGCGCCGGATCAGGCGGAAAACCTCAAGGCCATGCCCAATCTGGTGGTCACCAGCGGCGCGACCATGCGTATAGGTTTTCTGATTCTGGATGCGCGCGGCACCTCCAGCGCCGATTCGCCGATGAAACACCTGAAGGTGCGCCAGGCGATCAACCACGCGATCAACCGTGACGGGCTGGCCTCGCAACTGGTCGGCGGCGAGAGCAAGCCGTTGCAGGTCGCCTGCTACCCTGGCCAGTTCGGTTGCGACACCAGCGCAGCCACGGTCTACAACTACGACCCGGCAAAGGCCAAGGCGCTGCTCGCCGAAGCCGGCTACCCGAACGGCTTTGAAACCGAAATCTTCGCCTACCGTGACCGCGATTACGTGGAGGCCATCATCGGCAACCTGCGCGCCGTGGGCATCAACGCCAAGCTGCGTTACCTGAAGTACGCTGCTCTGCGTGATCAGCAGCGTGGCGGCAAGGTACCGATGTCGTTCCAGGCGTGGGGCTCGTTCTCGATCCTCGATACCTCGGCGTCGGCCGGCACCTGGTTCAAGGGCAATCCCGACGACAACATCAAGGACCCGCAAGTCCAGGGCTGGCTGCAGACCGCCGACAACGCGCTGGACCCGCAGGTGCGCAAGGACAACTACCGCAAGGCGTTGCAACGCATCAGCGAGCAGGCCTACTGGGCGCCGTTGTTCAACTACTCGATGAACTACGCCTATGTCTCGGACCTGAACTTCAAGCCTTACCCGGACGAGTTGCCGCGCTTCGTGCTGTCGAGCTGGAAATAAGCGCCTGACCAAGACCGTCGGCAGCCTGGCTGTGAGGCGCATGACGCGCCTTGCAGTTGGGTCAGCCACCCCGTCATTCCCTGAACACAAGGTCACTTGCCATGTTCGGATTTCTCTTGCGCCGCCTGGGCATTGCCCTGTGCGTAGCGATTACCGTGTCGGTGATCAGCTTTTCCCTGCTGCACCTGTCCGGCGATCTGGCCACTGCCATCGGCGGGCCGGAAGCCACCAGCGAGCAGATCGAACAGATCCGGGTGCAGTACGGCCTCAACAAGCCGTTGGTTACGCAGTATTTCGAATGGCTGGCCGACGTGGTGCGTCTTGATCTGGGCGACTCGTTCTTCTTCCAGGAGTCGGTTTACAACCTGATCGCCTCGCGCCTGTCGATCACCCTCGGGCTGGGCGCAATGGCCCTGAGTATTGCGCTGCTGATCGCCATCCCGCTGGGTGTGCTGGCCGCCGTGAAACGTGACACGTGGATCGATCGCCTGGCACTGAGCATCGCGGTACTGGGTCAGGCCATGCCCAGTTTCTGGTTCGCGCTGATGTTGATCGTGGTGTTTTCGGTCACCCTGAAATGGCTGCCGGTGTCGGGCAATTCGACCTGGGCGCACTTCGTGATGCCGGCCATCGCACTCGGTTACTACGCCACGCCCGCGATTATGCGCCTGACCCGTGCGGGCATGCTCGACGTGCTCAACTCCGATTACATCCGCACCGCGCGGGCCAAGGGCCTGCGCCCCGCCACCGTTCTGTTCAAGCATGCGCTGCGCAACGCGCTGATTCCGGTGGTGGCCCTCGCCGCGGTGGAGTTTGGTTTCATGCTCGGCGGCTCGGTGGTCATCGAGACGGTTTTCTCGCTGCAGGGCATTGGCCAGCTGGCCTGGGACGCGATTGCCCGTGACGACTTTCCGGTGGTGCAGGCGGTCGTGCTGTTGATCGCGGTGATCTACATCGTCCTCACCCTGCTGGCCGACGTGCTCAACGCACTGCTCGACCCGCGCATCCGCGTGAAATAGGAGGCCCCATGAGCACAACCACCTCATCGCCGCTGCTGATCAACGATTACCAGCCTCCGGCGCGCAGCGTCTGGCGCACATTACGCAGCAGCTTCGCGCATCGCGGCTTCGCCATCGGCGCGGTATTGCTGCTGATTATCCTGCTCGGCGCCCTGTTCGCGCCCTGGCTCGCCCCCTACGACCCTTATGCGCAGGACGTGATGCTGCGCATGAAACCGCCTGTCTGGATGGCCAACGGCACCTGGGACTACGTGCTGGGCACCGACAAACTGGGCCGCGATTACCTGTCGCGACTGCTCTACGGCGCACGCATCTCGCTGTTCATCGGCTTCTCGGCGGCACTGATTTCCGGCGTTATCGGCACCATCATGGGCCTGCTGGCCGGCTACTTCGGCGGCAAGACCGACGCGGTGATCAGCTACCTGATCACCACCCGCCTGGCGATGCCGGTGGTGATGATCGCGCTGGCCTCCGCGTCGCTGATCGGTGGCTCGCTGAAAGTGGTGATCGTGCTGCTTGGCTGCCTGCTCTGGGACCGCTTTGCCGTGGTGGTGCGCGCTGCCGTGCAGCAGATTCGCGACGCTGAATACGTCGCCTCGGCCCAGGCCTTGGGCTGCTCGACGCTGCGCATTCTGGCCAGCGAAATCCTGCCCAATCTGGTCGGCGCGCTGATCGTTGTCGCTACCCTGGAAATGGCTCATGCGATCCTCCTCGAGTCGGCACTGTCGTTTCTCGGGGTCGGCGTGCAGCCGCCCATTCCTTCATGGGGGCTGATGATCGCCGAGGGCAAACCGTACATGTTCTTTTCCCCTTGGGTCATCGCCATTCCCGGCGTCGCCCTGATGGTGCTGGTGCTGGGCATCAATCTGGTCGGTGACGGCCTGCGCGACCTGATCCTGCCCGACGGGCGCAACTGACAGAGGAGATACGCACATGGCGCTGTTGCATGTTGAAAACCTGCGTGTCGAGATTCCTCTCGGCCAAGACACGCTCCACGCAGTGCGCGGCCTGGACTTTCAGGTCGAGCGCGGCGAAATGCTGTGCATCGTCGGCGAGTCCGGCTGCGGCAAATCCCTGACTTCGCTGGCACTCATGGACCTGCTGCCGCGCAAGGCCCGGCGTACCGCAACGACACTGAGCCTGGGCGGCATCGACATGCTGACCCAGAGCGAGCGGCAGATGTGCGACCTGCGCGGCAACCGCCTGGCGATGATCTTTCAGGAGCCGATGACCTCGCTGAACCCGGCCTACAGCATCGGCGATCAGCTCAGCGAAGTGCTTACCCGACACCGCAAGGTGTCCCGCAAGGAGGCCCTGCAGCGCGCCGCGCAGATGCTTGAGAAAGTCGGGATCAGCAATGCGGGCGAGCGCCTGCGTCAGTACCCGCATCAACTGTCGGGCGGCCTGCGCCAGCGGGTAATCATCGCCATGGCCCTGATGTGCGAACCGGACGTGATCATCGCCGACGAACCGACCACTGCGCTGGACGTGACCATTCAGGCACAGATCCTGCGCCTGATCCGCGACATTCAGAAGGAGCTGGGTCTGGCCGTGATCTTCATCACCCACGACCTGGGGCTGGTGGCACGTATCGCCGACCGGGTTGCGGTGATGTACGCCGGACAGATCGTCGAAACCGCCCCGGCCATCGAGTTGTTCGAGAACCCGCAACACCCCTATACCCGCGGCTTGCTGGCGAGCATACCGATCCCCGGACGCACTCAACCGGGTCAGCCGCTGGGGTCGATTCCGGGGCTGGTGCCCAGTCTGGTCGGCGAACAACACGGCTGCGCATTTCGCAATCGCTGCCCGCAAGCGATCCCCGCCTGTGCCGACGACGTCCCGCCGATCAATAGCCACAACCATATGACTCGCTGCCTGTTTGCCGCAGCGGGTGCCGAACCTGTGTTTCACCGTGAGGGCGTACCGTCATGAATACCGCCGTGAAACAGGTCCCGACTGCCAGCGTCAAGAAAGACATCGCGCTGGAGCTGTGCGATATACGCCGCGAATTCAGCATCAGCCGTGGCTTTTTCAAACCCAATGCCACGCTCAAAGCCGTCGATGGCGTGTCGCTGCGTCTGATGCGTGGCGAAACACTCGGGCTGGTCGGCGAATCGGGCTGCGGTAAAAGTACCCTGGCGAAGATGCTGCTGGGGCTGCTTGCGCCCAGCAGTGGCGACGTACTGGTCAACGGCAAGCACCTCGCCGGCACCGACCGCAAGGAGATGGCGCGGCGCATTCAGCCGATCTTTCAGGACCCCTACTCGTCACTCAACCCGCGCAAGACCCTGCGCGAGATCGTCACGCTGCCGCTGATCGTGCATGGCATCGGCACCCCGGCCGAACGTCGCCAGCGCGCCGAAGCGATGATGGACGTGGTCGGCTTGCCCAAGCGCGTGATCGACAGTTACCCGAGCCAGCTTTCCGGTGGCCAGCGCCAGCGTGTGGCGATTGCCCGGGCGCTGGTGATGCGCCCGGATGTATTGATCTGCGACGAGCCGACTTCGGCGCTGGACGTTTCAGTGCAGGCACAGATTCTCAATCTGTTGCAGGACCTCAAACAGGAATTCGGCCTGACTTACCTGCTGATCAGCCATAACCTGGCCGTCATCGAACATCTGGCCGACCGCGTGGCGGTCATGTACCTGGGGCGGATCGTCGAAGAGCGCAGCCGCGAATCATTGTTCGCCCGGCCTGGCCATCCCTACACCCAGGCGTTGCTGGACTCGGTGCTGACCCCGGACCCGCACTTGGGCATTCCCGATCTGGGTTTGCACGGGGCCTTTCCCAATCCCATGTCGCCGCCGTCCGGCTGCGCCTTTCATCCGCGCTGCCCGGCCTGCATGCCCCAGTGCAAGGAAAAAGCCCCGGCCATTGGCCGCATCGAAGGCGGAACCGTTCGCTGCCACCTGCACGACACCTCAAAACCTCTGGAGCAGATGCCCTCATGAGTAGCCGTTCGCACGCCATCGAAAACGTCACTGAACAGTTCGACAACGGCGCGTTTTTCGCCCTGCTCGGCAAAAGCGTCGCCTACCCGACCCAGAGCCAGGAGGCCGAAAGCCTGCCCGAGCTGTATCGTTATCTTCATGAGTTCATCACCCCGCATGTCGAGCGTCTGGGTTTCAGCGTTGCCGTGCATGACAACCCGGTCGCCGGACGCGGCCCGCTGATGATCGCCACGCGCATCGAAGCCCCTGAACTGCCAACGCTGCTCAGTTACGGCCACGGTGACGTGGTTCGCGGCTATGACGCGCAGTGGCAGACAGGCCTGTCGCCGTGGCAGGTGATCGAACGTGGCGAGCGCTGGTACGGACGTGGCACCGCCGACAACAAGGGCCAGCACCTGATCAACCTCACGGCACTGGAGCAGACCCTCAAGGCGCGCGACGGCAAGCTGGGTTTCAACGTCAAACTGCTTCTGGAAATGGGCGAGGAAGATGGCTCCCCCGGCCTGAGCGCGTTCTGCCAGGCGCACGCAGAAGAACTCGCCGCCGACATCTTCATCGCCTCCGATGGCCCGCGCCTCGCAGCGGCACGCCCTACCCTGTTTCTCGGCTCGCGCGGGGTGTTCAACTTCGAGCTGACGGTAAACCTGCGCGAAGGCGCGCACCATTCCGGCAATTGGGGCGGTCTGCTGGCCAACCCGGGGATCATTCTGGCCAATGCCATCGCCAGCATGGTCGATGAGCATGGCCGGGTGAAAGTCGCGGGGCTCATGCCCAAGGCCATCCCCGACGCGGTGAAGGCCGCATTGGCGGATATCGAGGTCGGCGGCGGCCCTGGCGATCCGGACATCGACGCCGACTGGGGCAACCCGGCACTGTCGCTCAGCGAAAAAGTCTTCGGCTGGAACACCCTCGACGTGCTCGCCTTCAAGACCGGCAACCCGGACGCCCCGGTACACGCCATTCCCGGCAAGGCTCACGCGTTGTGTCACATTCGCTTTGTGGTCGACAGCGATTACAACGCGTTCATCCCCGCGGTGCGCGCGCACTTGGATGCCCATGGCTTCGATCGTGTCGAGGTCAGACAGACGCGCATGGACGTGATGCACGCCACGCGCCTGTCACCGGACAGCCCGTGGGTCGGCTGGGCGCTGGATTCGCTGGCCGCCACCACGGGCAAGAAACCCGCGCTGCTGCCCAATCTGGGCGGTTCGCTGCCCAATGACGTATTCGCTGAAGTGCTGGGCCTGCCGACGGTCTGGGTGCCACACTCATACCCGGCGTGCTCGCAGCATGCACCTGACGAGCACTTGCTGGCTCCGGTGGTCAAGGAGAGCCTGCAAATCATGGCCGGACTGTTCTGGGACCTGGGCACGGACGGCGCACGACTGACCCGGGAGCAGCGGGCACAGGAGCTGAGTGAATGAATGAGGCACAACTGCACGCCACCGCGTGGCTGGCCGAGCAATATGAGGCGATGGAAGCGCTGCTGCAGCGCCTGGTCGATACCGATTCCAACAGTTACGACAAGGCCGGCGTCGACGCAGTCGGTGACCTGCTCTGCGCACAATTGCAGGCCGACGGGATCAGCGTCGAACGTATCCCGGTTGAGGGTTTCGGCGATGTGCTGCTGGCTGAATTGCCCGGTGGCCCCGGCAAACCAGTGTTGTTGCTGGGTCATCGCGACACGGTATTTCCCAAAGGCACCACGTCCGCTCGCGGTTATACCAAAGATGCTGAACTGGCTTATGGCCCTGGCGTGGCGGATATGAAAGGCGGACTGGTGCTCAACTGCTTTGCGCTGAAGGCCTTGAAGCGCGCAGGCCCGCTGCCGTTCCCGGTGCAGATTCTGTATACCGGCGACGAGGAAATCGGCTCCGCCAGCGCTCGCACTCACATCGAACACTACGCCCGCCAGGCGCGCGCGGTGCTCAACCCCGAACCGGGACGCGCCAGTGGCAATGTGGTCAGCGCGCGCAAAGGCGGTGCCACGCTGATTATCGAAGTCAGCGGCCGCGCGGCGCATTCCGGGGTCAATCACGCCGACGGTGCAAGCGCCATTCAGGCGCTGGCGCACAAGGTGATCAAGTTGCATGCGTTGACTGATTACGCAGCGGGCATCACAACCAATGTCGGGCTGATCTCCGGCGGTACCTCCAGCAACACGGTAGCGCCCAGCGCCACGGCGAAGCTCGATGTACGTTTTGTCGAGCTTCGGCAATGGGAGGAAATACTTGCAGCCGTGCAAGCGATCGTCGCCGAAGAGGAACTGCCCGGCACGTCAGCCAGACTGCTGGAAGCCACCACCTTCCTGCCGATGGAAGCCCGGCACAGCACTGAACTGCTGAGTATTTATCAAGGTCTTGCGCAGGAACTGGGGTTCAGCGTGGAAGGCGAATTCACCGGGGGCTGCGCCGACTCGGGTTTTACCGCCAGCCTGGGGATCCCGACCCTGTGCGGCCTCGGTCCGGTGGGCGGCAAGGTTCACACCGACCGCGAGTACCTGGAACTGAACACCCTGGTGCCCAGAGGCCAGGCGCTGGTCGGGACGATACTGGCGTTGGGGGATGTTTGAAGAGACTGCCCACGTGTGCCCAATCTGGAAAAAGAGGCGCGACGCAGATGTGTGACGCAGAGCGTCACGAAATGCATTCCCACGCGGAGCGTGCGGAACGATGACATTCGGGAGAACACTCCATGCAAAATTCGTCCGAGCTGCTCGGTAAATCCGCCACCGAACTGCGTGCGCTGATCGGCAACAAACAGCTCTCTCCGGTGGAATTGCTGGACGCCTGTATCGAGCGGATTGAAAGTCTGAACCCGAAGCTCAATGCCTTCGCCGCGACCTGTTTCGAGCGCGCCCGCGACGAGGCACTGCTGGCCGAACATGCCGTCCTGCAGGGCAAGCCACTGGGGCTGCTGCATGGCCTGCCAATCGGCATCAAGGACCTGGAAGAAACCGCCGGGGTACTCACCACCTACGGCTCGCAACTGTTTCGCGACAACATTCCCGCGCAGGATAACCTGTTCGTCGCACGCCTGCGTGCTGCCGGGGCAATCGTGGTCGGCAAGACCAATGTTCCGGAACTGGGCGCAGGCGCCAATACCCGCAATGTGGTGTGGGGCGCGACCGGTAACCCGTTCAATCCTGAACTGAATGCCGGCGGTTCCTCGGGTGGATCCGCCGCCGCACTGGCCGTCGACATGGTGCCGTTGTGCAGCGGCTCGGACACCGGCGGTTCGCTGCGCATTCCCGCCGCGCTGTGCGGTATCGTCGGCCTGCGTCCCTCACCAGGGCTGGTGCCGAGCGAACGCAAGAAGCTCGGCTGGACACCGATTTCAGTGGTAGGCCCGATGGGTCGCAATGTTGCCGATACCCTGCTGCAACTGCGCGCCAGCGCCGGGTTGGGGCAGTCCGACCCGTTGAGTTATGCCATCGCCGCCGACGAGTTCGCACCGCGCCCGATCGACCTCAGCCAGCTGCGCGTCGGCTACAGCGAAGACTTCGGCACGTGTGCTGTGGATGACAAAATCCGTGCCGTCTTTCGGGAAAAGATCAGCGCCCTGAAATCGCTGTTCAAGTCCTGCGAAGCCATCGACCTGAACCTGACCAGCGCCCATCGCACCTTCGACGTACTGCGCGCCGAAGCGTTCGTCGCCGGGCTGCAGGACGCTCACGACCGCGATCCTGATGCACTGGGGCCCAACACCCGCGCCAATTTCGACATGGGTGCCGCGATGTCACTGCAGGACTGCGTCAAGGCGCATGGCGAGCAAAGCCGGATCTTTCGCGGCTTCCAGAAACAATTCGAGCACTACGACCTGATCCTCGCGCCCACCACGCCAGTCTCGCCCTTCCCCTGGAGCGAGCTGTACCTGCGCGAAGTCAACGGCGTGCCTCTGGACAATTACTATCGCTGGCTGGCGCTGTGCTACACCATCACCCTGACCACCAACCCCGCGCTGTCCCTGCCCTGCGGCACCGACCACAACGGCATGCCGTTCGGGCTGCAGGTGATCGGCGGGTTCCGCGGCGACGCAAAACTGCTCGCCTGCGCCGAAGCGCTTGAACAGGCGACGGCGAATGACCCACGTTTGTCTCGCCCACGCCCGGACCTACAGAAACTGCTGGCCTCGGCGGTCGACCTGACTCACATCGTCACGCATCCGCCGGTTTACGGCGGATCGAGAACGGGCAAGCCGGAGATTGGTGCGATGTGAAAGCGGCGCAGCACGATAAACAAGGCTGAGGGGCAGCATCTGCCCCTCAGAGGTGACATGCGTTACTTGGGTAACGCGTAGGCAATCACGTAATCGCCACGATCCGGCGATTGGCGGGCGCCGCCGGCGGTGAGCAGGATGTACTGCTTGCCGGTTTTGGGCGACACGTAGGTCATCGGGCCGGACTGGCTGCCGACTGGCAGACGGGCCTTCCAGATTTCATTGCCGTTGCCGCTGTCGAAGGCACGCAGGTAGAAGTCCTGAGTACCGGCGAAGAACAGCAAGCCCGACTGGGTGGACAACGAAGCGCCCAGCGTCGGCATGCCAATCGGAATCGGCAGGCCCATGCGGATGCCCATCGGGCCTGTGTCTTTCACGGTGCCGACCGGAACCTGCCACATCAATTTTTTGGTTTTCAGGTCAATTGCCGACATGGTGCCGAACGGCGGTGCCTGGCAAGGGATGCCGACGGCAGACAGGAAACGCTGACGCATGGCCCCGAAAGGAGTGCCGGTCTGTGGCACGACGCCCATTTCGATACCGCTGGCACCGGCGGCGATCTTGTCGCGCGGGATCATGTAGTTGGCCAGGCCCAGGCGCATGTCATTGACGAACATGTAGCTGTTGGTCGGGTCAACCGAGACACTGCCCCAGTTCATGCCACCCAGCGAACCGGGGAACTGCAACGCCGGGTCGAGCCCCGGTGGCGTGTAGACACCCTCGTGACGCATGCCTTTGAAGGCGATCCGGCACATCAACTGGTCGAATGCCGTGGCGCCCCACATGTCCGACTCTTTCAAGGTCTGGTTGCCGATCGACGGCATGTCCACCGAGAACGGCTGGGTAGGCGAATAGCGTTCGCCCGGCACGTTACCTTGCGGCACAGCGCGTTCCTCGACCCGCGAGATCGGCACGCCGGTTTCGCGGTTGAGCAGGAAGATCTCGCCCTGCTTGGTGACTTGTGCCAGTGCCGGCTGGGCACCGCCCTTGCCGTCCGGGATGTCATACAGCAACGGCTGCGCCGGAATGTCGAAGTCCCACAGATCGTGGTGAGTCATCTGGAAGCTCCAGCGCACCTGACCGGTCTTGACGTCCACCGCCACGACTGACGAGGACCACTTGTCATCCTGCTCGGTACGCGTCCCGCCGAAGAAGTCGGGTGTTGCGTTACCGGTCGGCAGGTAGATCAGGCCAAGCTTGTCATCGTAGGACATGGCCGACCAGACGTTAGGCGTGCCACGGGTATAGGTTTCGCCTGCGGGCGGACGTTTGGTGGTATTCGGATTACCCGGATCCCACGCCCAGACCAACTCACCCGTGTGCACGTCGTAGGCGCGTACTACCCCCGGTGGCTCACCGGTAGAAAAGTTGTCGGCAACACGACCACCGACAACCACTACATTGCCCGCCACCAATGGCGTCGAGGTTTGCTGGTAGTAGCCCTCCTTGACTTCGCCCATGTCGGTTTTCAGATCAACCACGCCTTGACTGCCGAAGTCCTTGCAGGTCTCGCCCGTCTTGGCGTCGAGTGCGATCAGACGCGCGTCGCCAGTCGGCAGGAACACGCGCGCGACGCATGCGCCTGATGGTGCTGGTGCATTGGCTGTCGCTGCTTCGGCTACAGGTGCCGCGAAGTAGCCCAAGCCTCGGCAACGTTGCCAGTTGGGCGCACTGCCCTGAGGATCGAATTTCCAGCGCTGTGTGCCGGTATCTGCATCAAGTGCGAAGACCTTGCCGTAAGCGGTGCAGGTGTAAACCGTGTCGCCGATTTGAAGCGGGGTGTTCTGGTCCTCTGCGCCGGCCCCGGTACTTTGCGGGATGTCGCCGGTATGAAAGGTCCAGGCAACCTGCAGCTTGTCGACGTTGCTTTTGTTGATCTGATCCAAAGCGGCAAAGCGATTGCCTGCCGGGGTATTGCCCCAGTGCGCCCAGTTCTTCTGCTCGGAGCCCGGAGCCACCGGAATCACATCAGGCATGCTGGCGGCGCTGACCACATGGCTCGGGACGAACATGTAACCGATGGTCGCTACAACACCAATGGCCAACAGACCGGCCAGGCCATAGGCACCGCGGCCTGCCTGAGCACCCGAGGCGCGAACCAGTGTCGGATAGATCAGTGCCACCACCAGGCCGATAACGGCGAAGGTCAATACTCGGGAAACCAGCGGCCAGTAATGCAGGCCTGCATCCCAGACAGCCCAGATGGCGGTCAGTATCAGGGCAATGCCATACAGTAACGCACCTTTGGGCTTGCGGGCGACGATCAGTGCACCACTGACCAGCATCGCCAGGCCCATCAGCAGGAAGAACCAACTGCCGCCAAGCGCTACCAGATAGCCACCGCCACCTGCCAGCCCGAGTCCGATCAAGGCGATCAACCCACCCAGTCCAGGCAGCAGAAACCTGCCGGCTGCCCCTGTATTTTGCGCATTTGTCATTTTTCAAACCTGTCGGATTTTCACAGGCGCGCAGAATGTACTAAACGGTTCATTAAGACAAATTGTCGCAGCCTGCCAGGCATGGATAAAGTCATGGCCGAGCGACATCAGGCAGACTCAGGTTACTGACAGGACCGGGCAAAGCCGCGGGGCGTCTGGCGCGATGGATTGCGGGCGATCAGCGAACAGAATTTTCGCGCCAGCGTCTTACAGGATCATCCTGTCCTGACCGACGAACACTTGATCAGGCAGTTGCCCCGCTCGCCCCATCAACCACGCATCCAGCGTATGGCCGACATGCGTCAGCACCGCTCTGCCCGGTCGCAGACACTCGATGGTTTGCAGCGCCAACGTCAAGTCGTTGTGATTACGTGGCGGCTGAGGCTGTGGAGGCATCGAGCAGTCGAGCACCAGCAGGTCCAGCGGTGCACGTTGCAGGTACTCGCGGGTGTCGTCGGGCAGGCCGACGGTGTCGGTCAGGTAGGCAAAACATTGCCCGTCGCCTTCGAACAGGTAACCGAACGTAGGTTTTGAGTGCGCCAGTGGCAGCGCTGTGACCTGCAACGCACCCAGTGCACGGCGTTCGAAGGCCGTGAATGGCTGGCTGAAATCCAGAATACCGGGGTGTTTGTAGAGGTCGGCCAAGCCTTCCGGATCCGCCGGGCCGTGGACCGGAATCACCAGCCCCTGGCCCCAGCGCAGGTGCAACAGCCCCTGCGCATGGTCGGCGTGATAGTGCGTCTGCAGAATCCCGCTCAGGCTGCGCGGTGGAAAACGCTCGGTGAGGTCGGTCAGGCCGCTGTCGATCAACCAGCGTTGGTCGGCGCACTCGATCAGCGCGCTGCACGGCAAGCGGCGCAGATCATGGTCGGCCCGCGCGGCAGCACACGCCACGCACTGACAACCGTAGACCGGCACCTGTCGGGCGTCACCGGTGCCCAACAGGGTCAGGCGCATGCGTGACGCTTGTCGAGCAAGCCAAGCAGCGTGGCAACGGTGTGTTGCAGATCAGCGGAATTATCCAGCGGGAAAACCTGCGGATTGCTCGCCAGCAAATCTCCGGCAAAGCGCGAGTTGCGCGCAAGGCGCTCCTCGATTTCCGCGAGGCTTTCCCGGTTGCGCGCCAGCAGGCGCTTGCGTAACATCTCCTGATTGACGGTCAGCAACACCGCCAGCAGCGTGGGATAGCGCGCCTGCGCCTTTTGCAGATGCGCCCTGGAGCCGTTGATAAGGACGTCATGGCCTTCCAGCAGCCACTGATCGATCTCGACGGGAATGCCGTAGTGAAGACCATTGGCCTGCCAGCTCAAGGCGAACGCGCCTCGCTCGCGCATCTGCTCGAACTGCTCGACGGTCACCGCCTGGGCTGCCTCGCCCACCGCTTCGGCGGAACGGGTGATCACCCGCCGAACGACCCGGCAATCACGTTGCGCCAGGGTATCCCGGGCCGCGTCCAGCAGGCTGTCCTTGCCTGATCCGGACGGCCCGATGAGATAGATCAACCTGCCAACCATCAAAACACCCTCTTGCCTTGTCGCCAGACCCTGTCGATAACCGGCAGGCCGGCATGATCACGCGCCTGGATCAGATCAGCGCGCAGCCCCACACGTATTTCACCACGATCCGCCAACCCGGCAGCCACGGCCGGCGTACGGCTGACCATGTTGATCGCCTGCGGCAGGTCACATGCGTTGTCCTGAGCGGCGAGCATGAATGCAGACTGCAACAGGCTGGCCGGGTAGTAATCGCTGGACAGAATATCCAGCAACCCGTCACGGGCCAGCGATGCTGCCGCCACGTTACCGGAGTGCGAGCCGCCGCGCACGATGTTCGGTGCGCCCATCAACACGCTCATGCCCAGTTGCCGACAGCCACGGGCCGCTTCGAGCGTGGTCGGAAACTCGGCGATGTTCATGCCGAAACCTGCCGACTCCTCGACATGCGCCATGGTTGCATCGTCGTGACTGGCAATCGACAGGCCGCGCGCCAGGCACAGTTCGACAATCGCACGCCGGTAACGGTCGGCGTACTCGTTGGAGTTGGCCACCTGTTCAACGATGAAACGGTCCATTTCCTCATTGTTCATGTGGTACTTGCCCATGTAGTACTCACGGTACTTGGACTCCAGGGCAAACTGACGCTGGCCGGGCGCGTGGTCCATCACCGAGACCAGTTGCACCAGTGGCTGGTCCACCAGATCGCGAAACACGCTCAAGGTGTCCGGGTGACTGACCTCGCAGCGCAGGTGCAACACGTGCTCGGCGCGAGTCAGGCCTGCCGCATTGGCGTCGGCAATCGCCTGTAGCATGGCGGGCAATTGCTGCATGCGCTTGCCTTTGGGGTTGATGTCGCCGATCGACAGCGCGTCGAACACCGTGGTGATGCCCGCCGCGACGATTTGCGCATCGTGGCTGATCACCGCCGACATCGACGGCCAGTCGACACCCGGACGCGGCGACAGGTGCTTTTCCAGGTTGTCGGTGTGCAATTCCACCAGCCCCGGCAGGAGGTAATCGCCCTGCATGTCCTGGGCCTGACTCAACTGGCTGCATCCACTCTCGACCTCGGCAATCAGGCCGTCACGGACCACCACAGTGCCGGTGAATACCTGCTCGGCCGTCACCACGCGGGCGTTACTGAAAACCTGTTCATTCAGCATTGCAGCAACTCCTTGGCGGTAAGGTCCACCGGGGTCATGTCGAGTTGACGATTGGCGACAGCGTCACGAGCGTCGCGGTCATGGAAGATACCGATCAGGGCGGCACCGGCCTGTTTGGCCTCGTCGACCAGTTCCAGCACCACCCGGCGATTGGCGTCGTCCAATGACGCAGTCGGTTCGTCGAGGAGCAGCACCGGCCACGGCACCATGAACGCGCGCGCAATGTTGATGCGCTGCTGTTCGCCACCGGAAAACGTGCTGGGCGCCAACGGCCACAGGCGCTGCGGAATATTCAGCCGCCCCAGCAGCAGTTGCGCGCGCTCCTGCGCCTGCTCACGGGACCAGCCGCGCGCCAGAGCCGGTTCCATGACCACGTCCAGGCTGGACACACGCGGAATCACGCGCAGGAACTGGCTGACGTAGCCGAGCGTTTTGCGCCGCACCTCAAGCACCTGGCGCGGGGTTGCGCCGACCAGCTCGGTCCACTCGCCTTCATGCTGCACGCGAATGCTGCCGGCGGCAGGCAGGTAGTTGCCATACAGGGTGCGCAGCAGCGTGCTCTTGCCCGCGCCGGATTGCCCGCTGAGCACCAGGCATTCGCCGGCGCGCACCGAGAAATTCAGGCCGCGCAGCACATTGAGGACCACGCCGTTGTGCTGATGCAGGGTGAAGGTTTTCGACAGGTCACGGACCTCGATCAAGGTTGTCATCGGGCTCACCTCATCTGTACAGGCTGTTCGGACGGTGCGACTCATGGCTGCAATACCGAGGACACCAACAGTTGCGAATACGGGTGTTGCGGGTCATCGAGAATCTGGTCAGTCAGGCCGCTTTCGACCACTTCCGAGCGACGCATGACCATCAACCGGTCGGCGAGCAGCCGCGCGACCGCCAGATCGTGGGTGACGATGACCACGGCCAGATCCAGCTCCCGCACCAGGCCGCGCAACAAGTCGAGCAAGCGGGCCTGCACCGACACGTCGAGCCCGCCGGTGGGTTCGTCCATGAACACCAGTCTGGGGCTGGAGACCAGATTGCGGGCGATTTGCAGGCGCTGCTGCATGCCGCCGGAAAAGGTCCGCGGCAGGTCGTCAATGCGCTGCGGATCGATCTCCACCTGGGTCAGCCAGTCCAGCGCGGCACCCCGCAACTGCTGATAATTACGTACCCCCTGCGCCATCAGACGCTCGCCGATATTGGCGCCGGCCGACACGCCCATGCGCAGGCCATCGCGCGGGTTCTGTTCGACAAAACCCCACTCGGTGCGCAGCAAGGTGCGCCGCTGCGCCTCACTGGCGCTGTACAGGTCGAACCAGTCGCCCGCCTTGCTGCGATAGTCGATGCTGCCGCGGTCCGGCGGGCAACGTCCGCTCAACAGCGAGAGCAGCGTGGATTTCCCCGAGCCGGACTCGCCAACGATGCCAAGCACTTCGCCGGGGTACAGATCGAAACTGACGTCCTGACAGCCCTTCTGCACACCGTACAGGCGAGTCAGGCCGCGTACCTTGAGCAGCGGCTGCACCGCCTCAGGAAGGCGCCCGCCCGCCGCGTCCAATGAACGTGCACTGATCATCGGTCGTTCTCCTGCTGTTTGACGCGCTGGGCGCAGTAATCGGTGTCGGAGCAGACAAAGCTCTGTGTCCCGGCATCGTCGAGAATCAGCTCGTCGAGAAAGGAATCATGACTGCCGCAGATCGCACAGCACTGCTCCCAGCGCTGCACCTCGAACGGGTGATCTTCAAAGTCCAGGCTTACTACCTGCGTATACGGCGGCACGGCGTACAGACGCTTTTCGCGCCCCGCACCGAAGAGCATCAATGCCGGGCTCATGTGCAGCTTGGGGTTATCGAATTTGGGAATCGGCGACGGGTCCATCACGTAGCGTTCATCGACCATCACCGGGTAGGCGTAACTGGTGGCGATATGGCCGAAGGTGGCGATGTCCTCGTAGAGTTTGACGTGCATAACGCCATAATCATCCAGCGCGTGCATGGTCCGGGTCTCGGTTTCCGAGGGCTCGATGAAACGCAGCGGCTCGGGAATCGGCACCTGATAGACCATGATCTGATCGGCCTGCAGCGACGTTTCCGGGATCCGGTGACGGGTCTGGATGACGGTCGCCTCAGGCGTGCGCTCGGTGGTGGCAATGCCGGCAGTGCGGGCAAAGAAACGCCTGATCGAGACAGCGTTGGTGGTGTCGTCAGCGCCCTGATCGATGACCTTGAGCACATCATCAGCGCCCAGGATCGCAGCGGTCAGCTGCATCCCGCCAGTGCCCCAGCCATACGGCAGCGGCATTTCGCGCCCGCCAAACGGCACCTGATAACCGGGGATCGCCACCGCCTTGAGCAAGGCGCGACGAATCATGCGTTTGGTCTGCTCGTCCAGATAAGCGAAGTTGTAGGCCTCATCCCGTGCAGGCCTTTGCTGTGCGGTGTTCATCGGTGCATTACTCATTGGTCGCTCCCCGGTTTCGGTGCAGACTTGCGCAGCTTGCGGATCAACTCCAGTTCGGACTGGAAATCGACGTAATGCGGCAGCTTGAGGTGCGAGACGAAACCCGCCGCTTCGACGTTGTCGCAATGCGCCAGGACGAACTCTTCCTGCTGGGCCGGTGAGCGGACTTCTTCGTTGAATTCCTCGGCGCGCAGCGAGCGGTCCACCAGCGCCATGCCCATCGCCTTGCGCTCCGCGTTGCCGAAGGCAAGGCCGTAACCCCGGGTAAACTGCGCGGGTTCGCTGGCCGAGCCGACGAACTGATTGACCATCTCGCATTCGGTGACTTCGATGTCGCCAATCGCAATCGGGAAGCCCAGTTCTTCAGGTTCGATCCAGACTTCCACCTCGCCGATGCGGATTTCCCCGGCGAACGGGTGATTGCGGCCATAACCGCGCTGGGTCGAATAACCCAGCGCCAGCAGGAACCCCTCATCGCCACGCGCCAGCGCCTGCAGGCGCTGGGCACGATTGGACGGATACTCCAGCGGTTCACGGGTGATGTCCGCCACGCGCTCACCGTCGTCGACTTCGGGCTTCATAAGCCCTTCCTTGGCCAGCAACCCGAGCACTCGCGGACAGGGCTCAAGGGTGGCGTGCGGGGTAACTTCCGGGCCCGGGTGCTCGCCTTCGGCCAGCAAGGTGAAATCCAGCAGGCGGTGGGTATAGTCGAAGGTCGGCCCCAGCAATTGACCGCCGGGGACGTCCTTGAACGTGGCCGACAGGCGACGGTTGAGCTGCATGTTCGAGGTGTCGATGGGCAGGCTGGCGCAGAAGCGCGTCAGCGTGGTGCGATAGGCGCGCAGCAGGAAGATCGCTTCGATCAGATCGCCCGCCGCTTGCTTGATCGCCAGCGCAGCCAGTTGCGGGTCGTACAGCGAACCCTCGCTCATGACCCGCGCGACCGCCAGCGGCAGTTGCTGGCGGACCTGCTCGACGTCGAGTTCGGCAATGCCGGTGTCGCCACGACGCCTGCTGGCCAGCAGACGGTGAGCGTTATCAATGGCCTGTTCGCCACCCTTGACCGCGACGTACATCAGGCACACTCCTGCACGCGGGTGCTGCGTGGCAAGCCGAGCAGTCGATTGCCAGAGACAAAGAACACATCCAGCCCGCAAGGGAAGACATTACGTGCTTCACGTGCAGCCCAGAAACCTTCATCCAGCGGCAACGCCACCGAATGGTGTCGCTCGATGCCGGGACCGCTCCAGGCAAGCATCCGCCCGCCTTCCAGGTCAGGCAGCTGGATCAGCAAGGTGCAGGATTGATCCGGGTAGCGATCATTGCCGGTATCAAAATCGTGCAGCTGCAGAGCAGTCGATGCATCGAGCAACGCGAAGCGGGCCGCGTGCCGGTCAGTGACAATCGGGCTGCCGCAATGAAAGGCAATGTTTGCGCGAATCGCCGGGGTATCGAATGCCGGCGCCAGCCACACTGGCGTGTCCAGGTCCAGCAACGCCAGGCACAGGGCATGGGTTACACTGTCCAGGCCCTGCAAGGCCGGCGGTTGGTGCGCGGTGGGCAGGGTCTGAATCACGCCCGGCCCGGACAACACCTTGAGGGCGACGCGAAAACTGCGCTGGGCGTCCAGTACCGGATCGGTGAAGGCAGGTTGCAAAAGGACGGCATTCATCAGTCTTCTCCTCGGACCAGGGTAAAGAATTCGACTTTGGTGGCAGCGGCCTCCGCGTCCTTGCGCGCCCGACGCTCGGCTTGCGCACGCGCCAGCGGCTCGATCAGTTCGGACAGCCACCAGGCCTGCTGCGCGCCCTGCAAATGCGCGTCGGCCAGAGCCGCCAGTTCGGCGTGGCGCTTGTCGCGTCCGGCCAGATAGCTGTAGCCGGTGCGACCATCGGCCAGACGCACCACACAGCGCGTCACACTCATTTCGCCGAGGTTGAAAGCTGAACCGGTGCCGCCCATACGGCCCCGCACCAGGGTCATGCCGATTTCCGGAGCGCGGATCATCTGGTAATCGGTGTCGCGCAACGCCGCTTCGTGACGCTGCAATCGCTCGCGACTCGGCTCATCGACATGGGCACGTGCCAAGACGCCCATCCAGTGCTGACGTGCGGCTGTTTCAGGGGATGCTTGCATGGAACACCTCGGGGTCAGTCCGTCGTTGGGTGGCCAGCCATCTGGCTGTCGGCAATCGGGTTGAATGCCACTTGGTACTGGAAGCGGTCTGAACGGCTGACCGAGCGTGAAAGCTCTACGGGCCGCCCCGACCGGTCACACGAAACCGTCAACACCGTCAGCGCAGGCATGTGTCGGGGCATCAGCAGCAACCCGGCCTCTCCGCGGGACGGCAAGCGGGCACCGATCAGGCTCTGTGCACGGCTCAACGGCAACTCGCGCTCGGCCAGGTACTGGCGCACCGAGCCGCCCTGATACTCAGCCAGCAACTCGCTGTAACGGGCGCTATAGCGATGGCAGATCAGACTCACGGCCTGCCCGTCCAGCTTGCGCAAGGTCTGCAGTTCAATCAGTGGCGCATGCTCAGCCAGCCCCAGATGCAGCGCATCTTCCTGGCTGGCGAGGCATTCGCGGCGCACCAGCAGCACCGCCTCGACCCCAATGCCCTGCGCCGACAGCGACTTGCTATAGGCGCTTTCGGCCTGCATCGGGTAGATCAACGGGCGTTCCAGTACCTGAGTGCCCTTGCCCTGGCGGCGCAGCACACTGCCCTCGCGGACCAGTTCGTCGACAGCACGGCGAATCGTGTGGCGGTTGACGCTGAAGCGTTCGGCCAGCTGAAACTCGGCGGGCAGGTAATCGCCAGGCAGGTACGTGGCCAGCTCGTCACGCAGCGTCTCGGCCAGTTCCAGGTACATCGGCTCAGCTTGTCTAGACAACTGCATGGTTAAAAAAAGTGTTCATTGAACACCCCTCTTCTGTCAGATGAATTGCTTGCGCAGGCGCTGCGACATGATGTCGATGACGCTTACCACAACGATGATCACCAGCAGCACGGCGCTGGTCTGGACGAACGCAAAGGCGCGAATGTTTTCCCAGAGGATAACCCCGATGCCCCCTGCGCCGACCATCCCGACCACGGTTGCCGAGCGCACATTGGATTCGAACCGGTATAGAGCATAGGAGATCCACAGCGGCATGACCTGCGGAATGACCCCGTAGATGACTTCCTGCAAGGCGCTGGCACCGGTGGCGCGCACCCCTTCGACCGGTCCGGGCTCTATGGCTTCGACAGCTTCGGCGAACAGTTTGGCGAGGACCCCGGTGGTGCTGATCCACAGTGCCAGCACCCCGGCGAACGGCCCCAGCCCGACGGCGACCACAAACAGCATCGCGAACACCATCTCGTTGATCGAACGAAAAGCGTCCATGCAGCGCCGCAGCGGCAGATGAATCCACCACGGCGTGATGTTCTCGGCGCACAGGATGCCCAACGGTATCGAGCAGACAATCGCCAGCGTCGTACCCCAAAGGGCGATCTGGATAGTCACCAGCATTTCCTTGAGGTAACTGCGCCACTCACGGAAGTCCGGAGGGAAGAAATCGGCGGCGAATGTGGCCATGTTCGACGAGTCGCGAACCAGTGCCATCGGGTTCATTTCTGCGCCCTGCCAGGCCCAGGCCAGTGCAGCGAGCAACAGGCCCCAGCCCAGATAACGGGACCAGTTGGCTTTGCCTGCAACCTGGGCGTAGGCAACGTGAGTGGTCATGACGAACTCCTGATCGTGAACGGCTGGCTCAACCTGCGGAGCTGCCTGCGGTTTTCTGGTTCAGCTCAGTGATACGCTCCTGCAACTTGCTCAGGCTGGCATCGATATCCTTGAGACGGGCAGTTTTCTCCTGGGCGTCCAGCGTGGTGCTGGCAGCCACTTCGGTGCGCTGCTTGAACAGTTCGAGCTGGCGGATGGGCAGCAATTGGTCATCGCTGGACTTGAGAAACTTGCCCATCTGCATGTTCTTCAGGACGGTTTTCTCTTCATCGGTATTGCCATAACTGGTGAAGAACTCACGAATCTTTGCCTTGTCCTTGTCCGACAGCGCCTTGCTCCAGACAATCGGGTCGGCCGGGATCAGCGGCGATTTCCAGATCACCTTGAGTTGCTCGACCTTGTCGGGTTGGGTCACAGCCAGGCGATCCCAGCTTTCGGTATTGAAGGTCGCAACGTCCAGCTGCCCCTTGGCAACACTCAGGGCGTTGACTTCATGACTGGAGTTCAAGGTGCGCTTGAAGGCAGTGGACGCATCGACGTGGTTTTTCGCAAACACGTAATAACCTGGCACCAGATAGCCCGAGGTGGAGTTCGGGTCGCCGTTGCCGAAGGTCAGGCTCTTGGCATTCTTGAGCATGTCTTCGACGCTATTGATCGGGCTGTCCTTGCGCACGATCAGCAGGCTCCAGTAACCCGCGTCACCGTTGGCGGCGGAGGTCTGGGCAAAGATCTCGCCGTTGGAGCGGTCCACCGCTTCCATCGCCGCCTTGTTGCCCAGCCAGGCCACGTCCACCTTGTTGAAGCGCATGCCCTGAATAAGGCCGGCGTAGTCCGAAGCGAAGGTGGCATTGACCTTGAGACCGGTCTTGCGGCTCATGTCATCGAGAAACGGCTGCCAGATACTTTTCAGGTTTTGCGAAGACTCGGTGGACATGATGCCGAAATTGATGGCTTTTTCTTCTGCGGCCTGGACGGTGCCCAACGCGCAGGCAGTCAGCAAGGCGGCAGAGGCGAGAAGACGACCGATACGCTTGAACATGCAGGCTCTCCGGAAAATGTCAGGTGGGGGATGTTGAAAGGACGTCAGACCTTGGCCAGCGTCAGGCTGGCTTTTTGCCGCACGCGCCGGCTTCGTTCGGTGATCATCAGACTCGCGTCCGCGTCTGCACCGTAGAGGTCGTTGAGGAACTGTTTGCTGAGCTCCTGCGCCAGGCCATCAAAATGAATACGCCCGGATTTGAGCGCCACCGCACGCGGGCAATAGCGCACGGCATAATCGACCTGATGCAGGGTCACCACGACCGTCTTGCCGTCGCGGCGGTTGATGTCGGCGAGGATTTCCATGACGCGGCGGGCCGATTCCGGGTCCAGTGAGGCAATCGGTTCATCGGCGAGGATCACTTCGGCGCGCTGGGTCAAGGCGCGGGCAATCGCTACCCGCTGCTGCTGCCCGCCGGACAGGGTCGAAGCCCGTTGCGCGGCAAGGTCCGCCAGCCCGACCCTTTCCAGCGCGGCCATTGCACGCTGTTTTTCCTCGTTGTTGAACAGCGCCAGACTGCCGCGCCAGCGTGGCATGCGCCCCAGACAACCGAGCAGGACGTTGTCCAGCACGCTGAGGCGATTGACCAGATTGAATTGCTGGAAGATATAACCGATATCGGCGCGCAGACGTCGCACCTGGCTGTTGAGGCGGCCGGAGGACTGAACCTCGCGGCCCAATACCTGAACCTGACCGCCATTGCTGCGATCACAGCACGCCAGACCGGCGAGATGCCGAAGCAGCGTTGACTTGCCCGAACCGGAAGCGCCAATCAGCGCGACCATTTCACCAGGTTGTATAGACAACGCGAGATCAATGAGAGCGCTTTTGTGGGAAAAGGTCTTGTTCAGGCCTTGTACATGAATGGCTTCGTTCATGAGGCTTCTCGGTCTGTGCACGACCCGGGACAGGTCGCATTTGGTTGTCAACCAAACTGAACCTGTGTTGTTGCAGCCTCATGAACCGCGAGTGACCAAGTGATAACAGTTTGTCACCCATCGTGTGGCAACGGACAGCGGTGGGACCCTCATCCGCTGCATTGCCACGCTGAAGCATTGGGACTGAAAGAAGCCCAGGCAGCCGCTCCCGGTACTGCGGAGCGGCGCAAACGCAGCCGGATCAGATCCTGAAGCTGCCCACCAGCTGCTGCAGACGCGCAGCCTGCTCTTCCAGCGAGTTGCAGGCATCCAGGGTCTGGCGCAGGTTGTCGACGCCCAGCTGGTTGAGGGTGTTGATGTGAGTGATGTCGACATTGATCGACTCGACCACCGAGGTCTGCTCTTCAGTTGCCGCCGCGACCGACTGGTTCATGCCGTTGATCTCTTCGATGCGGCGGGTCACGCTGCTCAGACGCTCGCCGGCCAGGTTGGCGATGCCGACGCTGTCCTCGCTCTGACGCTGGCTCTCGGTCATGTTGGTCACTGCTTCGCGAGCGCCGACCTGCAGCTCTTCGATCATGGTCTGTACTTGCTGGGCAGAATCCTGAGTGCGGTGCGCCAGGTTGCGCACCTCGTCGGCCACTACCGCAAACCCGCGCCCTGCTTCACCGGCACGCGCCGCTTCGATGGCGGCGTTGAGCGCCAGCAGGTTGGTCTGCTGGGAAATGCTGGTGATCACTTCAAGAATCTGCCCGATGTTGGCGGTCTTGCCATTCAGGCTTTCGATGTTCACGCACGACTCGCTGATCTTGCCGGACAGCTCGTTCATCGCCTTGATAGTCTGCTGCACAACGTTCTGACCGTCGCTGGCCAGGCCGCTCGCATCGCTCGACTGCTGCGAGGTGCGCGCCGCATTCTGGGCGATTTCCTGGGCAGCGGCACCCAATTCGTTGATCGCCGCTGCCACGCTTTCAGTGCGATTGGCCTGCTGGTCGGAGTTGCCCATCGACGCGTTGGAGACCTTGACCACCCGGGTGGCAACCTCGCCCAATTGCGCGGCAGTCGAAGCCACTTCGCGGATCGAGGTATGGATACGTTCAACAAAATGGTTGAACGACTCGGCCAGTGCGCCGAATTCATCCTGCGAAGTGATGGCCAGACGCTTGGTCAGATCGCCCTCGCCATCGGCGATATCACGCATCGCGCGGCCCATCTGATGCAGGGGTTGCATCAACACCCGGATCAACAGGCCCAGCAACAGGATGATCACCATCACCACAACCACCATCGCAGTGATGGCCGAGGTACGGAACTCGGTCAACATGGCGTAGGCGGAATCCTGCTCCAGTACCAGTGCCACGTACCAGTTGGCCGTCGAGACACCTTGAACGGGCGTGAAGGAAATGATCTCGGGCTTTTTACCGGAGTCGATTTCACTCACCCCGGCAGCAATTTTCGGCGTATTGGTCGGGTAGGCTTCACTGATGTTCTTGAGCACCAGCTTGCTGTCCGGGTGCACCAGAATCTTGCCGTCGGCGCTGACCAGAAACGCATAACCATGGCCATCGAAGTTCAGCGAGTTGATGATCTTGGTGACGTTGTCCAGAGCGATATCGGCACCGGCCACGCCCACGAACTGATTCTGGAACTTGACCGGTGTGGCCATGGTCATGACCAGCTTGCCGGAAGATGCCGCGATGTAGGGTTCGGTCACAATGGTGCCGGGGGCATTCTGTGCCGCCTTGTACCAGCCACGCGCACGCGGATCGTAGTCAGATGGGCGATTGGCCGACGGCACCGAGAACATCACGCCATCGGTGCTGCCAAAGTAGCTCAGCTGAAAACTGTCACTGTAGGCAGGCAGGCCGATGGCGCGTTGCAACTGGGGCAGTTCCTTGCCATCCGCGGCGATTTGCTGCGACATCGATTGCAGCAATTGCATGCGGCTTTCCAGCCAGGTTTGAATGTTCTGCGTGGTGAGCGTACCCAGTTGTTGCAACTCGGACTTGACGCTGGATTTGAGCGACTGACGCTGTCGATAGTCATTGACGACAATGAATACACTGAACGCCACGACCACAATCAATGCAGCGGCGAGAAGAATCTTTTTGCTGAAACCCAGACTTTTCATAGCGGTTACTTCCACGGCAAAAAACCAATAAGGACGATCTCTGGATCGCCAATCAAACTTCACAACAGTGCCGTCTATTTCACATTACAACCCACAGGCCGTTCAGCAACCGGAGCCGATACGTCTGCCACGGCGTCAATCACCAGGCAGGTCCGAGTATCGAAACCTTACAGAGACGCTTGTATCGCCATATCGGCGCGATCCACGAGTCCTTGATTATTTTTTTCGTCGCAGGTCGAGACGCCCTTCCCACAATCGACACTCAAGCGTGCGGAACAGGAAAAACTGGCTATGGTTGAAATCATCCCCCGCCCTGCACAGGATGGTCTCGCCATGCCAAGTATCGAGCAACTTTTTGACGGTTTGCATAGCCTCCCGAGTATTCCCAAAGTGGCTCAGGATCTGATGCTGCAATTTGACAATCCTTCTTCGAACCTGGAAAGCATTGCGCGCAATATAGAGAAAGACCCGGTGATTGCGGCCAAGGTATTGCGTCTGGCCAACTCGGCGCGCTTTCGCGGCTCAAGGGAATCCTCGAGTATCGAAGACGCGGCCATGCGCCTGGGTTTCAATACGCTGCGTACGCTGGTGATGGCCTCGGCAGTGACCGGTGCATTCAAGGCCGGGCCGAGTTTTGATCTCAAGGGGTTCTGGCTGAAAAGCTTTCAGGTAGCAGGAATCTGCCGGATGCTGGCGAAACAGACGGGCACCGATCCTGAAATCGCCTTTACCTGCGGGGTGATGCATAACATCGGTGAGTTGCTGATCCAGACCGGCGCGCCCGATGTTGCCGAACGCCTGAACAACGCCGCCAAAGCCGGGACGCCAGGACGTGCGGCCAGCGAAACCCTGCAACTGGGTTTCAGCTACCCGGAAGTCGGTGCAGAGCTGGCCAGTCGCTGGCATTTGCCCAAGGTTATTCAACAGGCTATCGCCTATCAGGCAACGCCGATGAGGGCACCGGCTGACGCATCGCTGCCGAGGATCGTCGCCCAGGCCATTACCATTTCGGATGCGCTGGAGGCCCACGGCGGCGCGACACCTCAGGCGCAGCAGGCGTCAGGCGGTCCGCTGATGGAAGGCATCGATCTGGACGCGCTGTTTGCCGGGTTGCCGGCGGTGCTGGAAGCAGACAAGGCGTTCTCCGAATTACTGAACTGAACCAAAAGCAATTCTCCAGGCTGACCAGCGTATGCGGGCATGGCGTCAGGCGGTCCATTTTTGAGGCCGTATAGCGCGTTTATCTGTATATCCATACAGATAAACCTTGCCCGCTACGCATTCAACGTTCATCCTTGCAGCCCTTGCACCGGTAATCGACGACGGTAGTCATGCGGCTGTTTCTCTGCGAAAAACCTTCCCAGGCCAAAGACATTGCGGCTGCGCTCGGCGCAACCCGGCGTGGCGACGGCTGCTGGGTGGGTGCCAATGCGACGGTCACCTGGTGCATCGGCCACCTGCTGGAAACCGCCCCGCCCGACGCCTACGATGCACGTTACAAACGCTGGGTACTGGAAGACCTGCCCATCGTGCCGGAAAAATGGAAAATGCTGGTCAAGCCCAGAACCGCCAGCCAGTTCAAGGCAGTCAAGCGGCTGCTGGGTGAAGCCCGGGAACTGGTGATAGCCACCGACGCCGACCGTGAGGGCGAAATGATCGCCCGCGAACTGATCGAGCACTGTCGCTATCGCGGGCCGATTCAGCGTTTGTGGCTGTCGGCACTGGATGACGCCTCGATCCGCAAGGCGCTGGCGGCGCTCAAGCCCGGTGCCGATACGTTCAGCCTGTATCACTCGGCGCTGGGTCGATCACGCGCCGACTGGCTGATCGGCATGAACATGAGTCGCCTGTTTACACTGCTGGGTCGACAATCCGGTTATCAGGGCGTGTTGCCAGTAGGTCGGGTACAAACCCCGACCCTGCGACTGGTGGTAGACCGTGATCGCAGCATCGCCAACTTCGTCCCGGCGCCCTACTGGGCTATCGACGTCAGGCTGCTGCATGACAATCAGGCGTTCATCGCCCAGTGGCGCGCACCATCGGATGCCTGCGACGACCAGGACCGTTGCCTGAACCAGGCGCTTGCGCAAAAGGCTGCGCACGACATGCGCGGCGCGGCCAGCGCACGACTGGTCAAGCTGCGCACCGAGCGCATTCGCGAAGCGGCGCCTTTGCCGTTTGACCTGGGCACCCTGCAGGAAATCTGTTCGAAGAAGCTCGGGCTCGGCGCGCAGGAAACCCTCGACATCGCCCAGTCCCTGTATGAAACCCACAAGGTCATCACCTATCCGCGCAGCGATTGCGGGTACCTGCCGAACAGTCAGCATGGTGAGGCCGCAGGCATTATCGCGGCGCTGTGCAAGGCCGACCCTGCGCTGGCAGGCCTGTCGCCGCACCTCGACCCACAACGTCGATCACGGGCCTGGAATGACAGCAAAGTGACAGCCCACCACGGCATCATTCCCACCGCGGCGGTGCGCGGCGTAGAACGTCTGACCGGCAAACCGCGAGCGGTGTATACCCTGATCAGGGCGCGTTACCTCGCGCAGTTTCTGCCCAACCACGAATTCGATCGCACCCAGGCTGACTTCGACTGTGCAGGCCACGCGCTGCGTGCGGTGGGCAAACAGATTGTCGAGCCAGGCTGGAAGCGTGCGATGCCCGAAGCGCTGGCCCCGGTCAAGGGTCGCGAAGCGCCTGCCCCGCAGCCGTTGCCGGCATTGTTTCAGGGCTGCGAGTGTGCGGTCGCCGAGGTCATCCTCAAGGACCTCTGGACCCAGCCGCCCAAGCCGTTCACCGAGGGAGACCTGATCAAGGCAATGAAGAACGTCGCCAGACTGGTGGAAGACCCGCTGCTCAAACAGAAGCTCAAGGACACCACCGGCATTGGCACCGAAGCCACCCGCGCCGGGATCATTCAAGGCCTGCTGGACCGTGGCTACCTGACCAAGCAAGGCAAGTCGCTGTGCGCAGCACCGGCAGCCTTCAGCCTGATCGACGCCGTGCCCCGTGCCATCGCCGATCCGGGCACCACCGCCATCTGGGAACAGGCGCTGGACATGGTCCAGAGCGGCGAAATGAGCCTTGAAGAGTTCGTCGCCAAACAGGCGGCGTGGATGAGCAAACAGGTCAGCCGTTGCGTCGGCATGCGTATGAGTATCAGCGGACCAGCCAGCCCGGCAGGCGTTACACCGCCCTGGAAGAAAAAACGCAAGACCACTAAACGGCCCGCCAAGACCTCCACCGCCACGACGGATACTGCGGCGAAAAAGCCGCGGCGCGCTGCCAGACCGGCCGCCAAGGCGTAGGCCGGAACAGCGATAACCAGATCAGCCATTGCACATTCAAGCGTTACGAACAGGTGTTACAACATGTCAGACCGAGAGCTCATCATTCCGTCCACCATGCAGTCGATCATGGACCGTGCAGGCTATGCACCTGCGGTCAGGGTTGGGGATACCCTGTACTGCGCGGGCCAGGTGGGGCGTACGCGGGATATGGAAGTCATCCTCAACCCGGAGGCTCAGTTCATCGCCTGCTGGGAGAATCTGCGCACGGTGCTCGCCGAGGGCGGTTGCACCTTCGAGGATATAGTCGACATGACGACTTACCATGTCGCCATGAGCGAACACATGGCGGTCTTTCGTGAAGTAAAAAACCGCATATTCCCGCGTGGCCAGTGCGCCTGGACCTGCATCGGCGTTGCCGAACTGGCGCACCCCGGGTTGCTGCTCGAAATCAAGTGCGTTGCGATCAGGCGCAACAACGCCTGATCGACATCACAGACTCGAGCGCAGGGGTATCTCGTGCCGCGAAGTTTGTGCCTGAACATCGTCCAGACCGACCATTTCGTCATGCGCCACGGCCTGGGTCATGAACAGTTTTACGTCAGAGACCGAAGACAGCACCTTGCGCGCCTCTTCCACCGAAGCAACGTGCAGGGTTTTTCCGCTCGAATCTTCCACTGGCACAGACTTGCCCTCGAGCTTTGCGTGCAGCACGTAGGAACCGCCTTCCATGGAGATCAGATCGAGTTCACGAACCGTTTGATCCTTTACATGTTTGGTCAGGTCTTGAATGTTCAAAGTCACACCTCCGGTGGCGTTCTGGAAATCAGCGCCGCTTGAAAATGGAGCTTTTATTGGCGCAAACGTTCAGTCGTTTGGGGGACGGCCAGCCTGAATATCCATGTCGCAAATACATGAGACAGGTTGAGCGATGTTATTCTGCGGCGGCTTCGGACACCTGGCTGCGCACGTCGCGTCCCCCCCCGAACAGATATTCAAGGATAGACAGATGATCGACTTCAACAACAAGGGCTTCTTCAAACTCAAACAGAATGACGAATACGCGGACCGGGTCAAGGACCTGCTGCTCGACGGCGAAGAGGTTATCGATGCCTACAAGTCCATGCGTGATGGCGTAGTGTTCACGAGCAAACGCATCATTGCGGTCAACGTCCAGGGGCTGACAGGCAGCAAGAAGGACTTCACCTCCTTGCCGTACAAGAACATCGTGGCGTGGTCGGTCGAGACGTCGGGTACGTTCGACCTGGACTCTGAACTGGAAATCTACTTCTCGGCGGTCGGCAAGGTAAAATTCGAATTCACCGGCAAGACCTCAATCGTTCAGATATCCAGGTACATCTCCCAACACCTTCTGGGCTGAAAAACGCCATCAGCCTGCGCATGGCGCAGGCCCTGGCATCTTGGGTCACTTGCCCAACAGCAGCGCTGCGTCGAAGCCCATCCGCAAGTTGCCCCAGTGGCGCCCCTCGAAAAAGAACGGCACATCGATTTCGGTCATGATCTCCCCGGTATCGCGCAAATAAGTCTGCAACAGAAAACGCTGCTTGTTGCCTGCGGCGCGCAGACCAATCGGGTCGGAGAACATGCGTTTGTTGCGGCACACCGGCAGATCGACTTCGCGGTTGCCGGTAGGCTTTTGCGATACCCAACTGTTGTTGACCGGGCAATAGCCTTTGCTGTCGACGATGAAGGTGACCTTGCCGCCGCGTGTGCCCTTGGTCAGCTTGTCGCATTCTTCCTGGCAGACTTGCGCAAAACGCTCGGTGTAACCGGTGGTGTATTGTTTGGGGTCTGTGCCCGGAATCAGCTTGTAACTCTGATCGAACAGATTGACGCCCTGTTTGTGCAGCTCGGCCAGGCGTACTTGCAGAATGTCACGGCACTGACTGGCGCGAGTGATCGCCGCATCCAGTTCGCCATGCCCAAGCACGAAACGCCCCAGCAGCGCCTGCACCTGCTCAGCCACACTGGAAAGATCCCGAGTGGCCGTTGCGGAGTGCTGCATGCGCTGATCGATGGCCTGGCTATCGGAATAGATCCGCGTTACCCGTTCATTGATCCCCGTGTTGGTAGAGGCGAACTGCTGAATGTGTGCAGCGATGTCGGCGAGCTTGTCGTTGGTCGACTCGAAATCGCCGATCATGCTCTCGAAATGGCCGGATGCGCGCTCCACCACCAGTTGGGTTTCACGGGCGCTGTGGCTGATCTGGATGGTCTGTTCGTGTGTGGAACTGACTTCCTGAAGCATCGCATCGATGTTGCGCGAGATGTCGTCAGTGGCTTTGCTGACGTTTTGCGCCAGCGTGCGCACCTCGTCGGCCACCACCGCAAAACCTCGACCACTCTCCCCCGCCCGCGCCGCTTCGATGGCCGCATTGAGCGCCAGCAGGTTGGTTTGCGAAGAAATCTGCTGAATCAGCCCGACAATCGACTTGATGCTTGATGAACGCTCATTCAGGCCGGAGACCAGCCCACCGAACTCGTTGAGACTGGTGGATATCTGGCTGATATTGCCGGTCACCTCAAGCAGTTCGGCGTAAGAGTCGCGTGCCATGCTCAGATTCTGCGCAGTGGTGCTGGAAATACCCTGGGTCTGCTGCGAAACATCCTCGATGCTGCCCACTGCCATATTGCTCTGGTCCATCACTTCTCTGGCGAAGCGTGCCTGATCGGTCGCGCTGTCGCTGGAGTCACTGATGTTCTTCAGCGAACGCGCCGACTCGACGGCGATCTGCACAGTCAGCCCCTGAATGCTGCTGATGATCTCGCGCTGTTTGGCCAGAAAGAGATTGCAGGTACTGGCCAGCCCGCGAATTTCATCATGGGTGAGCAGCGGCAGATCCCTTGATAGATCACCTTCGCCACTGGCGACCTCTTCGAGCGCGCGAGTCATGGACATCACCGGACGCACGATCAGGTGGCGGAAATACCACACCATGAAGCTGACCATGACCAGCGTGAACAGGGTGCTCAGCAGAATTGCGTTGCTCAGCAGATCGAGCTGACTCTGGATCACGCCCAGCGCGGCAGGGTCCGTTTGCGTGCCGCGCAATTGCAGCATGATATCGGAACGAATGTTCAGCGCCACCCAATACAGAAAGGCGCTGACCAGGACCAGCAGGAAAAGGCTTGATAGCTTCTTGGTCAGCGTGTTGAAAAACTGCTTTTCAACTGACTCGTACAAAGCCTTTAACGTCTGCATTTTCCTGCTCCTGGGTACAAGGGTGATTCTCATGCGATGGTTAACGTCTGTCGCGACCAAAGCTTTAATGCGTTCGCCTTCAGCGGAGGCGGAAAACTTCGACCACACAGCTCGCGGCGCTTTTCGCGCCGCAGAGTACTGCAGAGCTGGGCAATTTGATATCACAGTTGAAAGCGATCAACCGATTGTGAAAGCTGCCCGGCCATCAACGACAGTTCATCAGTGGTACTGGCTGTCTGGCCGATGACACGGCTATTGCCCTCGGACATGCTGGCAATCATTTCTACCTGATGGGCGATTTCGTTGCTGGCCAGGCTCTGCTCGCCAATGGTACGGGTGATGTCATTGACCAACTGCGTGGTGCTCAATGTGGCATCCAGGATATCGCTGATCGCACGCTCCACTTCAGCGGTGACCGCCATGCCCTTGTCGACCTGGGCCACGCCGGCTTCCATGCTGGTAACCGCCTCGCGGGTGCTCTGCTGAATGCGCGCGACCATGGTGGTTATTTCCTGAGTGGAAGCACTGGTGCGCCCTGCCAGGCTGCGCACCTCGTCGGCCACCACGGCAAAACCACGGCCCTGCTCGCCAGCGCGGGCAGCTTCGATGGCCGCGTTGAGCGCCAACAGGTTGGTCTGGTCGGCAATGCCCTTGATGACCTGAATAATATTGAAGATGCCTTCCGAATCCTTGTCCAGCGTGCGGATCACCTGAGCCGACTGCTGTGCCGAACGGGCAATGCTGTCCATGTCACTGACCACCTGATGGATCACCTTACCGCCGTTCTTGGCCAAGGATTCTGCCTGACTGGCCATATCCAGTGCCTGCCCCGCATGTCGGGTGATTTCTTCAATGCTTGCGGTCATCTCGCTGGTCGCCGCCGACATGGTGCCGGCTGCTGAACTCTGTTGCCGGCTGCTGTCGGCCACCTCATGGCAACCACTGCTGAGCTGACGGCTCATGCCACTGACGTCATTGGCATTGCTGCGCACCACTTCGATCATGCTGCGCAGGTCACGCTGCATGATCGCCAGGCTGCGAATCAGCATGCTGGCTTCGTCACGGCCACTTGACTCGGCGATGGGTTCGCGCAGGTTGCCATGGGCAATACTGTCGGCAATACGGCTGGCGGACGCGAGCGGGATCATGATGCTGCGCGTCACCCAATGCCCCTGCACCAGCAGCAGCAAAATACTGATCGAAAGCACGACTAACAAGGTGACATTGGCACTAAGAGTGGTCTGACGGGTGCGTTCGCCGCTGGCTTTGGCGTTGTCCTCGATCAGGTCACTCAAGCTCGACATCTGCCCCTCCAACTGCGTGAAGGCACTGGAAAAAGTACCCAGCTCTTGCTGCGCGCGGTCCGGGCTGTCGATGGCCAGCCCGACAATTCGCTCGCCTGCGCTGATATAAGCGTCGAGGCTTGGCTTTATCCTGCTCAGCTCTGCCTTGATGGCATCAGTGAGCGGCAATTGCAGGTTATCGCCCACGACCTTGCGAAACAGCGCGGCATGCTCTTTGAGGGATGCCTGCACTTCGTCACGCGTACTGTTGCTCTTGCCCAGGCCGAACAGCATCGCTGACAGCACATCGGCGCGCAGCGCATCGTGCATCATGTCGGCTTCGAGGTGATTGCCCAGTGCAGCCATGCTGACTTCACTGTCGAGCATCGCCGCCTCCATGCGCGTATTACCCAGGTAGTTGACCAGGCTGATGATCATGACGGTCAGCACACTGGTGCCTATCAGCAAGAACAGACGTAGTTTTATCGACATCCTGTAGCCCCTCCGGTCAATGAAATAACGCGAGCTGCGGATTGCTCTTATTCAAGAGCTTATCGACGCACGTTGCCAGATACTTAAGCTTATTTAACGGATATTGCCGAATCCGCAGACGATCACGTTGAACGTCAGGCCTGACGCCGCTCTGTAACGCGTCTATGGTGAACTGAGGACATTCAATCCACACACAGGAGCCAGCACCGTGCCTGACAAGAAGTTCGCCATCGATCTCGCCTACCGGCCCCGCCTTGCCGACCTCAAACCGCTGACGTCGACTACCACGCTGCTGGAACCTCAGGCGTTGGCCGCACCACGCACTACACCGGCAAGCGACTTGAAAAAACGCACCGGCTACGCCGAGAACTTCCTTGGTGATTTCATCGTGCCCTGGCCGACCACCGACGAAGAACTTGCGCCTGATGTCTACCCGTTAAAGAACACCGGTAATCGCCTCGATTACACGCACTTTTCCATCACCATGTCGCGCAGTCGGCGTCTGGCGCTGTATGTCGGCGTCAACATTGATGGTGCCAACAGCGTAGAGGTCAAACGCAGCAAGGATTCCTGGGCATTTGACGGTCGCCTGCCCGCCGAGGCGCAGATTGGCGAAAGTGTGTACGCCGACAACCTGCTGGATCGCGGCCATCTGGTTCGGCGTCAGGACCCTAACTGGGGCAAGGAAGCCGAAGTTGCCAACAGCGATACCTTCCACTTCACCAACTGCTCGCCGCAGATGGGTGCGTTCAATCAGAAGACCTGGCTGGAGCTGGAGGACTACATTCTCGACAACACACGACGCTGGAAGTCACGGGTAACGGTGTTTACCGGCCCCGTGCTGCGCGACGACGACCGCAGCTACCGCAATGTCAAAATCCCTTCGGCATTCTGGAAAGTCGTGGCGTTTCTCGGCGATGACGGCAAGCCTTCGGCCAGCGCCTATATGATCGACCAGACCCGCGAGCTGGGTAAGCTGGACATCATGTTCGGCCCGCTCAAAACCTGGCAACGCAGCGTGGCGCAGATCGAGCAACTCACCGGTATCCGTTTTGGCGATCTGTCCAGCTACGACGGCTTCTCCAACGAAGAGCGCCTGACCGGCACACGCATCGAAGCCCAGATCCGCGGACCACAGGATATTCGGGTCTGACTTGCCGGTAAGCGCGGCCTACTCCACGTTCGATCCCGAGTGTGCAGCAAGGACACAAACGTGTGACGCACAGCGCCACACGTTTGTAACCTGCACACTACTCGAACTGCTGACGGTTTTCCGGAGTAATAAGCTTGAACGGCACCCAGATGACCGGGGACGCCAGGGTTTCGCCGCGCGCCATGCGCATCGCGGCATCCACTGCGCCGTTGGCCTGCCCGAGCGCATCCTGGAACACGCTCACCGCCATCTTGCCTTCGGCCATCAGCTTCAAACCGTCCGGGGTGCCATCGATCCCGCCCACCAGATAATCACCCGCCTTTTTGCCGGTTTTTTCCAGCCCCATGATTGCCCCAATGGCCATTTCGTCATTGTTGGCGGCGACGATGGAGAAGTCCACGCCCTGCTTGACCCATTCAATCACGATGGTCGCAGCCTGACTGCGCTCCCAGTTGCCGATTTTCTTCTGCACGACCCTCATGTCCGGGTACTTGGCGACCACCTTCTCCACGTCCTCGGTGCGCATGACCGATGATTTGTTGCTCGGGTCGCCGACCAGAATCACCACATTGCCCTTGTAATTGGCGCGGCGGGCCAGCTCTTCCATCTGCAGGGTGCCGGACTCCAGTTCGTCAGAGCCGACGAACGCCGTCAGCGCAGGCCATTTGGCAGGTTCCGGATTACGGTTGACGAATACTAGAGGAACCTTGGCTTCATTGGCCAGACGCATCATTTCCGGCGCACTTTTGCCACTCACCATCGCGACCACGATGGCATCGACTTTCGAGTTCACCAGATTGCGAAACTGCCGCATCTGCAGCTCCACGTCGTCCTGGCCGTTTTCCATGAAAATGTCGGCGTCCAGCAGGGCTACCTGTTTCTCCACGCCGTGGCGCAGGATGGTCTGGAAATTGTCGTTGTATTTGGCCATGCCTACACCGATCAGCGGCGTTGCTGCCTGCGCCAGGCCAGCGAACAGCAGGCTCGCACTCAGGGAAATCGATAACCACTGTTTCATGTTCTGACTCCCGGGGCGTTAAACGCTGAAATGATGGAGCAGCTCGCGCTGATCCCTGGCCATTTTCGACAGATCCTGACTGCTGATTGCCGATTGCTCAGCACCGTCGGCGGCCTGCTGGGCAGAATCGTTGATGTGCGTGACCATGCGACTGGTCTCCTGCACCGTTGCGCTTTGCTGCTCGGTGGCCGCAGCGATCTGAATGTTCATGTCGCGAATCGTATCCACCGCCTCGCCCATTTCCACCAGCAATTGATCAGCGCCGGAGGCCAGTGTTACGCAATGGTCGGACTGGATCTGGCTTTCGTTCATCACCTCTACCGCCGAATGGATCTTGCTCTGCATCTGGCCGATCATTTCCTGGATCTCGCTGGTGGAGGTCTGTGTGCGACTGGCCAGCGAGCGCACCTCATCGGCCACCACCGCAAAGCCCCTGCCCTGCTCGCCAGCCCGCGCCGCTTCGATGGCTGCGTTGAGCGCCAGCAGGTTGGTCTGTTCGGCAATGGTGCGAATGGCGTCGACGATACCGTCGATGTTCTGCCCGTATTTCTGCAATTCGTCGGTCACCGCAGACGCCTTGTTGACCTGTTCAGCCTGCTGGCGAATGTTGACGATGGTTTCAGCCACACGCTTTTGCACCTTTCCGGTCAGCTCACTGGTGCTGTCCACCGCGCCGCGTGTGTCCTGAGCCCGACGGGCCACTTCCTCGACCGTGCTTTCCATTTCATTCATGGCTGACGCGGCAGAGTTGAGCCGATCCTTTTGCTGGTCGACCACGCGGGTCGTCTGCTCACTGATCTGCGCGTTCTGGCTGGCGGTCAGCGCCAGGGTATCGGCCGACCCGATCAACTGACGAAACGTCTGTTGCAACGACTGGGTGAATTCATTGAGATAACCACCCAACTCACCAAACTCATCGCGACGGCTAACGTCGAAACGTACCCGCATGTCGCCACCGGTGAGAGTCTTCAAAACCTCGCGAAACGCCGCCAGAGGGCGACGCAGGCTGAAGGCGACCCATGTGCCGATGATCGCTGCCGCCATGACGGCCAGCAGGCAGGCGATCAGCAACAGGCTAAGGCTGGTGGCAATGGTCGAATCCGCCCCGGCCTTGGCCTCATTGGCCACCGCCAGTGACTGATTGCCGAACTCGCCAATCTTGTCCAGCGTTGCCTGAAGACGGGTTTCCGCTGCCTGGCGCTGTTTGTCGACCTGCTCGGCGAGCGCCGCTTCCTGCCTGTAGGCCTGATAAACGCCGTCGCTGCCGGTCAGATCATTAAGCAGGCGGTTGACCATCACGCCGGCAATCCGGCCAGCACGCGGGTCGGCTGCGATGAGCTCCCGTGTGCGGGTGCTTATCACCTCATCCTGCAGGTTGAGCACGCGCTGCAAGGCCTGAATATTCGGTGTGGCGGCATGGGCAGCCAGACCTTCGTAGGATTTGCCGACTTCCAGTAAAAGCTTTTCCCCCGCTGCCACAGTTTCGGCGGAACCGGCGTTGCGCTCGCGGGCAATGTAGTCACGAAGATAACCGGTCAGTTGCGCGCCCTGACTGTTGCTGTAGCCCTGCAACACTCGGCTCTGAATTGTCTGCAGAACGTGCTGTCGATGGCTGGCAATCAGCGTCTGCGCCTGCTCGGCATAGGCAGCACTCAGTTGGCGCTGCTGGTTCAGGTTGTCGCGCAGTTCGGAACGATCGCCAATATAGGCAGGCGTGCTGTCCAGCAGCTGATTGAACCGAGCCATGCTGTCGTTGAAGGGCTGTTTGCCATCGTCGATCTGTCTGGGATCATTGCTGACCAGGATCCCGAGCAGTGCCTGATTGGCGCGCAGCACATGCACGTAAAGCTCGCTCGCCGCCCTGCTCAAGGGTGCGGACTGCCCTGTGATGACGCTTATCCGATCGCTTATGGAATGGGTGCTTTGATAGCTGATACCTGCCATGGCAAGCAGCAGTACTACCAGCACAGCAAATCCACCGATCACTCGCTGAAGAATGGTCATGGCTATCCTCTTTATTTTTATTGCGCTGAATCTGATCCGGGCCCGCGTCGAGAACGTCAGTCCGGAAAATGATCGGAGCGCTAAAGAGAATGTCGGCTGCGCCAAGGGCGACTTGAGAAGTAGGTCACGTTTTTTTACTGGCAGGAGCCACTAAAAAGGACTGCCTGACCTGAGACGTCAAGCAGTCCTCTATCAAATATGGTGATCAGCGGAAATGACGCGCCACGGCTTCCGGCGCATCAGGCACGTCCATATTGATCCGGCGCCAGGCCGCCTGCGCGAAGCTGTATACCGAAAACGCAATCAGCCCGAGCGCCACAATCAGCAATACCAGGCCACCTGCGGGCAAATCCTGCAAACCGTTGAGCGCGTCCTTCATGCCCGGCGGGTGCATGGCCTGATAACTGGAACCGCTTACCGCCAGTAACACGGCAATTTCAATGAATGCCACGCCCCGGGCGATCAAGCCGAAGCGCGATACCGGACGCACGTACTTCATGACGTCCTCGTCGGCCTCGAAATACTTCTCGAAGGAAGCCTTGCAGCCCTTGATGATGTGCACAATGCCCAACCCCAAGGGCACCAGGGCGACCACGTAGACCAGCAGATTGGAGTGATCCCAGGACAGAATGGCTGCCAGCAGGTCCTTGGCCTGACCACCGTCCGATGAGCCACCGGAGCTCTTCAGCCCACTGACCAGCAGGCCAAGGGCGAAGAACGCCAGTGCGCCGTACGTAAAGCCGCCCACCAACAGACCACCGCGAATCACCAGCCCTTTGAATTCGCGGCCATGATGATCAACGTCCCGGGTAGCCTGCAAGACACGCCATGCCGCAAACGCCAGCAGGCCGACGATCACCACCCCGACCAGAACACCGCCGAATGGCTGGCTCAACAGCGCTTCAAGACTGCTGTGGCTGTCGGCAGGCTGCGATGAGCCTTGCGCCGCCAGTACCGCGAACAGACCGATAATCAGATAAACAACACCACGGGCGGCATAACCGCCCCGTGCAAGTAGAACAAGGCCGCGTTGCGCCGACATAATTAACTATCCCTGAAAGTGATTACAGGNGGGGGGTTCGACCCGATTGACGACGCGTCATGCCAGGCGCCGTCATCGGGTCACACACCGTCAGGCAAACGTGGCACCGCGCGCGTTGACGAACACCGAATAAAGCGAATGGCTGCTGGCCATGAACAGCCGATTACCCTCTCGCCCGCCGAAGCAGATGTTGGCGCAGCGTTCGGGCAGGCTGATGTGGCCGATGGCCTTGCCTTGAGGGTTGAACACGCGCACGCCGTCGAGTTTCTCCATATCCGCCTTGGGGTCACCATTGCCGCCCCAGCCGCACCACAGATTGCCGCTTTCGTCGCACTTGATGCCGTCGATGGCCGCGTAGTCCAGACCTTCGATGTGCTTGCGCCGTTCGCCCAGCGTGCCATCTTCCTTGACCGCTATAGCCCAGATAAGGCCATTGGGTTTGGCCCGCCCTTCGACCACATACAAGGTTTTCTCGTCCGGCGAAAAGCACAGACCATTCGGACCGGCCAGATCATCGATAACCCTGGAGACCTTGCCGTTCGAGGGGTCTATGCGATAGACGCCGAAGGGTTGCTCCTGCTTGACCTTTTGACCTTCATAGTTGCTTTCGGCCTGAAAGGTAGGGTCGGTGAACCAGATAGAACCATCACGTTTGCAGGCGATGTCGTTGGGCGAATTGAAAGGTTTGCCCTCGAAGCTGTCGGCCAGCACGGTGATACGCCCGTTGTACTCGGTACGCGTCACCCGCCGCCCTTCGGTGGTGGTGCTCGACCCCTCACAAACCAGCAACCGACCCTGACGGTCGCGGCACATGCCATTGGAAAAGTTCGAGTGCTCGCGGTACACCGACAGCTCACCCGTTACCTCGTCCCAGCGCATGATGCGATTGTTGGCGATATCGCTGACCAGCAAGTAGCGACCGTCTCCGATCCACACTGGCCCTTCGGCCCAGCGCATGCCGCTGGCCAGCTTCTCGACGCTGGCATTGAATATTCGTATGTCAGTAAAGCTGTCATCCAGCACACGGACCAACGGGTCGGGATAGCGCTGGGTCAGCGGCTGAGCGCTGGAAAGACGCGGCAATGCGCCGATGGCGGCAACGGTTGCTGAAACGGCCAGCGATTTTTTCAGAAAGCTCCGACGGCTTGGCTCTAGAGCGGGGCTTGAGGTTGAGAAATCCATCATGCGTCTCCTTGTTATTTTTGGAATGGCGCCGGCCTTGCGGCCGAACGTCATCCTACAAGATAACGCTGCATAGCTTGAATGATGGCCGTGTGAGATCAGACTTCGCCTGAAGATATACCGCCTCCCACGCTTCGGCACACGCCTGCAATAAGGTATCTTGCGCCACTCCTTTTCCACGGCCCAGGGTCCCCCATGCCATCCAGCAAACGCGAACAGGCCCAGACAGATCGGCGTCTGGTGAGCGCACTGACGCACGCCTGCGAGACCGCCAAGGCCGAGATGCCCGGTTTTTGCTGGCTGACTCATGAAGTCGATTACGCGGCGTTCCCGGCCAGCCTGCAGGTGGTATGGGTGTTTGACACGCTGGCTGACAAGAACGCTGCACTGGAGCGCGGGTTGGGCGAGCGGATGATCGGTCTTACGGTAGAGGCACTTGACGATGCACAGGTCAGCCTGTCGAATCCAGCGGCTCATGTGCATGTCGACTGCGAAGAGCAGTGCCTGCGCGAGAACGCGGGCGACTGGCAGCAGCGCATCAAACGCAAATACGCCAGACGAGGTTGAGCATGGCCAAGGACATCGAAAACCCGTGCATTTCCGTATGCCAGCTCAGCGGCGATCTGTGTGTGAGCTGCGGGCGTACCAAGGACGATATCCGCAAGTGGAAGCGCATGAAGCGGCCAGAAAAAATGGCTGCCGTGCAACGCGCGACCCAGCGACTGAAAAGCCTGCAGAAAAAGAGCATTTGAAGCCTAAATTTCATCTTCGGTGCGGAAACTTCTTCAAAACGGCCCGGGTCAGTATTACCCGTGACTCGGTTGCCTGGAGTCGGACGAATTACAGGAACTTCACTCTTGGTCAGTCATGCAGATCGCCGCAACACCCTTTCACTGGACAGCCTGAATTTCTTCCTTGCCGATGTGCGCGATGGCCTGGGCCCGTATCTGGCGATCTACCTGCTGGCGGTGCACAAATGGGACCCGGCCAGCATCGGTGTGGTGATGACCATCGCCGGCATTGCCGGGCTGCTGACCCAGACACCTGCCGGGGCGCTGATCGACCGTACGCCCTACAAGCGCGCCATGATTGGTGTGGCGGCCTTGTTGGTGACGCTGAGTTGCGTGATTCTGCCGTTTACCTCGTCCTTTTCCATTGTCGCCCTGACCCAGGCGTTGAGCAGCATTGCGGCCTCGGTATTTGCACCGGCCATCGCGGCCATTTCGCTGGGCATCACCGGGCCAAAAGCGTTTACCCGCCGTACCGGACGCAACGAAACGTTCAACCACGCTGGTAACGCCTGCGCAGCCCTTCTGGCTGGCGGCTTCGCCTATCTATTCGGCCCTATTGCGGTGTTTTACCTGATGGCCGCAATGGCGCTGGCGAGTATTGTCGCGGTCAGCTTCGTTTCCGCAGACGCCATCGATCACGACGTGGCTCGGGGCTTCGACGCCAGTCACGACGTCAGTGGTCATCAGCCGTCGGGGCTTTCTGCACTGTTGAGCAACAAGCCGCTGCTGATGTTTGGTATCTGCTGCGCCCTGTTTCATCTGGCCAACGCAGCGATGCTGCCGCTGGTGAGTCAGAAGCTGTCACAGATCAACATGCAAATGGCGACACCGCTCACTTCAGCGTGCATCGTCGCGGCCCAACTGGTGATGGTGCCAGCCGCGCTGCTGGTAGGTATGAAAGCGGATGTCTGGGGGCGCAAGCCGCTGCTGCTGGCCGGTTTTCTGTTCTTGCCGATTCGCGGTGTGCTTTACACCCTCTCCGATGATCCCTATTGGCTGGTAGCGGTGCAGATGCTCGACGGCATCGGTGCGGGCCTGTTCGGTGCCCTGTTCCCATTGATGGTCAAGGACCTCACTCAAGGCAGCGGGCGTTTCAACGTGAGTCTGGGTGCGCTGTCCACGCTGTTCGGGCTGGGTGCAGCGCTGAGCAATAGCCTGGCGGGTTTTGTCGTGCATGCGGCAGGTTACAGCGCGGCATTTCTGACCCTTGCCGGTGTGGCAGCGGTAGCGTTCTGCCTGTTGTGGCTGGCCGTGCCAGAGACCCTTTCGCGCTCGCATAACGAACCCGGGCTCAAGCCGGACACTGCCATGGGCGCGTGAAACGTCTTACTCCAGCGTAACCGCCCTGACCTGCCAGCCCTCGTGCTGGCGGGTCGCGACTACCAGACCACCTCCTTCACCTTCCATCCCGCCGACCCAACGCCCTTCCTCGTCCCACAGACCACTGCGCCCCGCCGACTGCCAGCCGCCAGTCGGCCCTCCATGATTGGCCATCAACACCGGCAGCGAGTGGCGGCGGGCATGCCCCGAAAGCAGTCCGGCGTCGTAGTCATAGCCTCCCGGCGAGATCAGCACACTGGCTGCGTACACCCAGGCTCCGCCTTGCGCCAGGCGGCGCGCATGCTCGGCGTGGGCAAAGTCTGCACACACGCACAGACCGATCCGCTGCTGACCAAGTGGCAGATAGCAGTCCGCATTGCCTGCGCTAAACACCACGTCTTCACCGGGATGCAAGTATTGCTTGGCATAGGCGATGACATCGCCCGCAGCGGTGAAGGTCAATGCGCCAATCAGGACGCTATCGTCCGGCCCCTTGAGCGGCACGCCAAGGGTGGTCGTCAATCGCAACTTCACCGCCAGTGCCGCGAGCGGCGCCAGACGCACATCGTCGGCAAGCAGGGCGAGTTCGCGAGCCAGATCCGGTTCGTAGCCTGTGAGTGACAACTCTGGAAACAGCAGGTAAGTGGCGCCCTGTTCAGCTGCCCGTTGCATGAACGCCAGGTGCCCGGAGAGGTTGTGCTCGATAGCTCCCCGTGCAGAGCAGAATTGGGCAGCGGCGAGTATTGGAAACGTCATTGGCTCTCCAGAGCACACAGGAATCACAGGCGAGAGGTTCGCCGACCTCAATAGCCGGGTTGACGCATATTGCATTTTCAAGGCCCAGCGAAGTTGTACGACGTAGTCCCCCACCTGAGCGCTGAGTTGCAAGGATCGCCCCCCCTACTGATCAGCCCGATGTTACATCCCCAGCAACAAACAACAATAATTCTCAACGGAGATGTTATATTGTATCTATTATCATCAGGAAGTCTCACATGTCGTCTCGTAGAATCGCGTCTCTGGCAGGCTTGGCAATCGGCGTTTTGGGCAATACGGGTTACGCGGAGGAAAGCCCGCAGACCATAGAACTGGAAAGCGTCAACGTCACGTCCGACTATCAGTACGAGACGGCGACCAGCCCGGTCCAGGGCTATCGCGCTACCCGCTCGGCCACGGCCACCAAAACCGATACCGCCATCGCGGATATCCCGCAGTCGATCAGCGTGGTGCCTGCCTCGGTGCTCAAGGACCTTGGCAGCAACAGCGTCGAGCGTGCGCTGGATTTCGCCGGCGGCGTGTCGAAGCAGAACAACTTCGGCGGTCTGACGCTTTACGAGTACAGCATCCGGGGCTTTACCACTTCCGAATTTTACAAGGACGGCTTCAGCGCCAACCGCGGCTACCCTGCCACGCCGGATGCCGCAAATATCGAGCGTATCGAAGTGCTGAAAGGCCCCGCCGCCAGCCTGTACGGGCGTGGCGATCCGGGCGGCACGGTCAATATCGTCACCAAGAAACCCCAGCGTGAAGCCTTTACCACCTTGCAGACCAGCGCAGGCAGTTGGGATCGCTATCGCACCGCGCTGGACGTCAACACCCCGCTGGATGAAGAAGGCAATCTGCTCTCGCGGGTCAATCTGGCCGTGGAAGACAACAACAGCTTTCGTGACCATGTAGAAAGCAAACGGGTGTTTGTCGCCCCGTCCTTCAGTTGGCAACTGAACCCAGACACCCGTCTGCTGGTGGAAACCGAATTCGTGCGCCACACATCGACTTTCGACCGGGGCGTGGTCGCCCCCAACAACACCTGGAGCGGCGTGTCTCGCTCGACCTTCCTCGGTGAGCCGGACGATGACATCGATAACGACAACAACATGGTCCAGTTCGCGTTGGACCACCAGCTCAACGATATCTGGTCACTGCGTCTGGCCAGCCATTACAAACAGGGCGAGATGTCGGGTTTTGCCAGCGAGGCGCGCCCGTTGAATGCCGACGGGCACACGGTCAATCGGCGTTATCGGGAGCGCGACAACAACTGGCATGACAGCATCACCCAGTTGGAATTACGCGGTCGTCTCGATGGTATGGGGGTCGAGCACGAAGTGCTGATCGGCACCGAGTACGAGAACTATCGCAAGAACGAGCGCGTCACGACCATCGCCGGCAGCCCCTACGCCATCGACATCTACAACCCGGTCTACGGCCAACCGAAACCCGCCGGCGCACGCTCCGGTACTGATTTTTACGAGCATGTCGAAAGCCGCGCGCTGAACCTGCAGGACCAGATTGTCTTTACCGACAAGCTGCGCGGCATGATCGGGGCACGCTACGAGCACTTCGATCAGCAGGTCGATGATTTCACCACCAACGCCACCTCCGGGCAGCGCCAGGACGCTTTCACTCACCGCGCCGGGTTGCTTTATCAACTCACACCGCAGGTCGGCCTGTTCGCCAACGCCTCCACCTCGTTCAAGCCCAACAATGGACTGGATGCCGCCGGCAAAACCTTCGACCCGGAAGAAGGCGTCGGCTATGAAGTCGGGATCAAGAGCGAACTGTTCGACGATCGCCTGAGCACGACCCTCGCCGCCTTTCATATCGAAAAAGAAAACGTTCTCGCGCTGGATCCGGGCACCGACACCAATCGTGCGGTGGGCAAGGCTCGCAGCCAGGGCTTGGATCTGCAATTGACCGGGCAGGTCAGTGAGGCCATTCGGGTCATCGGTGCCTTCGCCTACATTGACGCCGAAGTGACCAAGGGCGACCAGACCATCCCCTCCGGCAGTCGGATCCTCGGTGTCGCCAAACACAGCGGCAGCCTGCTGGGCGTCTATGAGTTCCAGGAAGGCGCGTTGCGCGGCTCGGACGTGGGCGCGGCGTATACCTACGTCGGCGACCGCTCGGGGCAGTCGGGCGCTGACTTCGAGTTGCCGGCCTACCAGACCGTAGACCTGCTGGCGCATTACAAAGCCAGCGAGAACGTCACGGTGGGTCTGAACCTGAACAACATTTTCGATGAAAAATACTACGAGCGCTCCTACAGCAATTACTGGGTCGCGCCTGGCGAACCGCGCAACGTTACGGTGAGCCTGACCCTCAGCCTCTGACGCCCATGACAACCCGACTCAATACACCCCGCTCCCAACAACAAGGACGCATCATGCTTTCAAACAAACCTTTCCTGGCCCTGGGCCTGCTCGGCGCTTTGTTCGCCAGCCACGTCAATGCGCACGGTCTGTGGACCGAACAGCGTCGCGGCAATATCGAAGTGGTCTACGGTCATGGCGCCGAAGACAACGCTTTCAAGGCGCAGAAAGTCAGCGGCGCGTGGGCCTACGACCTGCAGGGCAAAATGATCCCGGTGACGGTACAACGCCTTGAAGACCACGCGCGTCTGGTGCCGCTCAAGCCGCCTGCGGTCATGAGCGTTGCGCTGGATAACGGCATGTGGACGCGCGACGCCGAGAAGCGATGGGTCAATGAAGGTCGCAGCAAAGTACCCAATGGCACCGACTCCATCCACACCTTCAAATACAGCGTGGCCATTTACGCCGAAGGCGCGCACCTGCCAGCGTTCAACAAGTTGAATTTCGTGATCGTGCCGCAGACCGACCCTTTGAAAGTCGGCGCAGGCAAACCACTGCCGGTGCGCGTACTGATCGACGGCAAACCCGCCGCCGGCATCAAACTGATCGGCGATTACCGCAGTGCACCGGATGTCGTCAGCGCCGAAACCGATGCACAAGGTCTGGCCAGCGTCATCGTGCGTAACGAGGGGCTGAATATCATCGCCGCCGAAGTCACGCTGCCGGTCAAGGACAACGCCGACATCGCTGAACGCGGCTTGTTTACCTCGCTGACGTTTGTTGGTGAAGCGCATCACGACTGATGACGCGCAGTAGCAAATAACTTCTACTCAGCCACGCAAGGTATCTTCGGCCGACGTTGCCGGAGAACCTTGCTGATCGCACTTTGCGCGTGCCTGCTCGATTGCCTGCCTGTTGATGCTTACCCATGCGGACAGCATTTCCAGCTGCGGCTTCAATGAGTGGCCGAGTTCGGTCAAGTCACAGCAAACATCGTCGAAGCCTTGGTCAGGCAGTCAGGTTCAACCCAAGAGCCTGACCATGGAATGCGTGCGCGAATATACAATTTTGTACAAAATAGATACATCAATCTAAAGGCCCGCTGTTGCGGGCCGATAGGCGTACTAAACAAGACTCCACAAATCCTCCGGGACCGGAACCTCAATGAAAATCGCACCTTTCGACACCCCTCCGATCATGAATATTCAAGTCGTGAGCTCAACGCCAGCTTCGGTGACAGAAAGCTCCGCAGTATCCAGTGTTACACCTGCCGCTGTTAAGGTTCAGATCTCGAAGGAAGGTCAGGAAAAACTCGAAAGTGAAAGGAACGCGGACATTGATCGGTCCGGCCTGCCTGAGGACGTCAAGGAAGTCTTGAAAAACATCCGCAAGCTTCAGGATAAGATCGCTGAAAAGAACCAGGAATTGATGGAACTGCTGAACGACAAGACCCTGTCGGAAGATGAGAAGAAACGGCAGAGAGAGCTTTTGACGTCCACCATCAGGAGCATGCAATCAGCGTTGTCCCAAGCCATGAGCGCGCTGAATAACGCGATGTCGTCCAATAATATGGACTCCGATAGCCGTAGCCAGGCCAAGGGCCTGATCGGGATGAAATAGGCATCACGCATTGACCGGGCCGTGAATATTTCCAGCGGGCGCAACGCTCCGCCGGAATAGCAGCTTGCCACTACAGTGAAATCCGGCGATCCCGCCCCCCCCCCCCGCAAGAAACCTGCAATATTCCCTTTAGTAAACAAAGTTTCCAGAAACCTCTGGACGCTGGATTTCCTTTCGCCTATAAAACAGTCTTCGAGAATATTAAATTCCTGTAGAGAATTTTATTCATCGACGAAAAACCTCTGCACCTGACCTTTTTCGCCCTGCGCCAAACTGCCGCTACCCTTCAGAGGACACGCCATGCAACACGAGAAGAACCATTTCATCCTGAAGATCAGCTGCCCGGCGACCTCCGGGATTGTCGCGGCGGTGACTTCCTACCTGGCTGGCAACAGCTGCTACATCGGTGAAATGGCCCAGTTCGACGATGAGTACAGCGGCACTTTTTTCATGCGTGCAGTGTTTCGCTTCAACGATGGTCATGAGGGCGACATCCAGCAGTTGAAAGCCGGCTTCGACGCCGTTGCCAACGACTTTGCCATGCAGTGGGAGCTACACGACACGCGCCGGCCGATGCGTGTGCTGCTGATGGTCAGCAAGTTCGATCACTGCCTGACCGACCTGCTGTACCGCTACCACAAGGGCGAAATGGACATGACCATCACGGCCATCGTGTCCAATCATCTTGACCTGCGACCGATGGCCGAACGTGAGGGGATTCGCTTCATCTACCTGCCCGTGACCCGAGAAACCAAGGCCGCGCAGGAAGCCGCACTGATGAAGGTGGTCGATGAAACCGGCACCGAGCTAGTAGTACTGGCGCGCTACATGCAGATTCTCTCCGACGACCTGTGCCAGCAACTGGCTGGCCGGGCGATCAATATCCATCACTCGTTTCTGCCGGGTTTCAAAGGCGCCAAGCCCTACCATCAGGCTTACGAGCGCGGTGTGAAGCTGATCGGTGCCACCGCGCACTACGTCACCAGTGACCTGGACGAAGGTCCGATCATCGAGCAGGAAGTGCAGCGCGTCGATCACGTCTACCTGCCTGCCGACCTGGTCGCGGCGGGACGCAATAACGAAACCATCGCGCTGTCGCGGGCCGTCAAATATCACCTGGAGCACCGCGTGTTTCTCAACACGGATCGAACGGTGGTGTTCCGATGAGCGCACACATCATCGACGGCAAGGCCGCCGCCGCTCGCGTTCTGCAACAGGTCAGACACGATGTGAACACCTTGAAGGTCGAAGGCATCGAACCGGCACTGGCGGTCATTCTGGTCGGTAATGACGCGGCCAGTGAGGTTTACGTACGCAACAAGATCCTGCGTGCCGAGGAAGCCGGCATTCGCTCGCTGGAACACCGCCTGCCGGCCGACAGCAGCCAGGCCCGCTTACTGGCGCTGATTGCCGAATTGAATGCCGACAACACGGTACACGGCATTCTCCTGCAACTGCCCTTACCCGCTCACATAGAAGAAAACCGCGTCCTGCAGGCTATCGATCCGGGCAAGGACGTAGACGGCTTTCACAGTGAAAACGTCGGTGGTCTGAGCCAGGGGCGCAACGTATTGACGCCCTGCACCCCCAGCGGCTGCCTGCACTTGCTCGAAGAAACCTGCGGCGATCTGAGCGGCAAGCATGCGGTGGTAATCGGTCGTTCCAACATCGTCGGCAAACCCATGGCCGCCCTGCTGCTGCAAGCGCACTGCTCGGTGACGGTGGTGCATTCGCGCAGTAATGATGCCAGGGCCTTGTGTCAGTTGGCCGACATCGTCGTGGCAGCGGTTGGCCGCCCGCGCCTGATAGATGCCAGCTGGCTCAAGCGCGGCGCGGTGGTGATCGATGTCGGTATCAACCGCATCGACGACCACGGCCGTAGCCGCCTGGTGGGCGATGTGGACTTCGACAGCGCCATCGAAGTCGCCTCTGCGATCACGCCCGTTCCCGGCGGGGTCGGACCGATGACCATCGCTTTTCTGATGAAAAACACCGTGACTGCTGCCCGGCAGCAGGCCCACGCGCAACGCAGCCAATCGGAGGCCGTATGCCTTTCAACCTGTTGAAATACGGGCTCAGTTCGGAGTACCCGGTCGAGGTAGATCTGCCTGCGCCGAAGGAACTGAAGTCCTCCTACGACGTGGTGATCATCGGCGGCGGCGGGCATGGCCTGGCCACCGCCTACTACCTGTCGAAATACCATGGCATCACCAATATCGCCGTGCTGGAAAAAGGTTACCTGGGCGGCGGCAACACGGCGCGCAACACGGCGGTGATCCGCTCCAATTACCTGACCAGCGAAGGTGTGAAGTTCTATGCCGAGTCGGTGAAGATGTTTCAGGGCCTGTCCAACGAGTTCGACTTCAACATTATGTACTCCGAGCGCGGCCAACTGACCCTCGCGCATACCGATGCCACGGTCCGTTCGTTCCGCCAGCGCGCCGAGGTCAACAAGCATTTCGGCGGCCGCACCGAGATGATCGACCGCCAGCAGATCCGCGAACTGGTGCCGAGCCTCAATCTGGACCCCGGTCATCTGCCGGTGCTCGCCGGCCTGTGGCACATCGACGGCGGCACCGCCCGGCATGACGCGGTTGCCTGGGGCTACGCCAAGCAGGCGGCCAAGCGCGGTGTGGAGATTCATCAACTGACCGAAGTGCAGGAACTGGTGATCGAGAACGGCACCATCACTGCGGTGAAGACCAATCGCGGCACCATCCAGTGCGGCTGCGCCGTACAGGCGGTGGCGGGCATGAGTTCGCAGATGATGAAGAAGGCCGGGATTCGCTCGCCGATCCAGACCTTCCCGCTGCAGGCGATGGTCACTCAACCTTTCAAACCCTTTCTCGATCCGCTGGTGAGTTCGTCCGCCCTGCACTGCTATGTGCAGCAGACCAGCCGTGGCGAAGTGGTGTTTGGCGGCGGTTCTGATCCGTACCCGTTGTTCAACAGCCGCTCGACGCTGGACCTCAAGGAAAGCCTGCTGGCCCACGCCATCGAGATGTTTCCGTTTCTGGCCAACGCCAAACTGATGCGCCAATGGGCCGGGATCACCGACATGACCCCGGACTACAGCCCGATCATGGGCCTTTCCCCCGTCAGGAACTACTACCTCGATGCGGGCTGGGGCACGTGGGGCTTCAAGGCCACGCCGATCTGCGGCAAGACCATGGCAGAACTGGTTGCCAGCGGCGGCAAGGTGCCCGAGTTGATCAGGCCATTCGCGCTCGAACGCTTCTCAACCTTCCAGCAAGTCAACGAAATGGGCGCAACAGCGGCCAGCCACTGACGGAGAGCGACACATGAAAATCATGACCTGCCCGCTCAACGGGCCGCGCAACATCAGCGAGTTCACCTACGGCGGGGAATTCAAACATATGCCCGACCCGCAAACCTGCAGCGACAGCGAGTGGGCCGATTACGTGTTCAACAGTGAAGACACACTGGGCGTGGTGTGCGAGTGGTGGATGCACAACCCCTCCAGCTACTGGTTCCTGGCCGAGCGCCACACCGGCAGCGACGAGATCATCCGCACCTTCGACCCACGCGACCTGTTTACCGCACGTATCGACTTCGCCCCCCTCGCCTCCAAGGAGATCGCAGGATGACCACCCCCGCCCGCCTGCCCGCGCCCATGGGCCTGCTGATCGATCGCACCCGGCCGCTCACGTTCAGCTTCGATGGCAAAACCTATCAGGGCCTGCAGGGCGACAGTATCGCCAGTGCTCTGCTGGCCAACGGTCGCTTCCTGCTTTCGCGGTCGTTCAAGTACCATCGCCCGCGCGGCCCCCTGACCATGGCCGGGCAGGACGCCAACAGCCTGATCCAGTTGCCTCACGAGCCCAACGTGATGGCCGACACCGTTGCCCTGCAGGAAGGCTTGCAGGCCACCGGCCAGAACTTCAACGGCTCGCTGGACAACGACCGGGACGCGTACCTGGGCAAGTTCTCGAAGTTCATGCCGGTGGGTTTCTATTACCGCTCGTTCTACAAGCCCAAGGGCATGTGGAAAGTCTGGGAGCCAATCATTCGCAAGAAGGCCGGCCTTGGCGTGCTGGACCTGGCGTTTCAGCCCGAGTACTACGACAAGGCCTACCTGTTCACGGATCTGGCGGTGATCGGCGCGGGACCTGCCGGCTTGCAGGCAGCACTGAGCGCCGCCAATGCAGGCGCCAAGGTGTTGCTGATCGAACAGCAGCCCATTCTCGGCGGTTCGCTGGCCTATGCCCGCTTCGATGTCGACGGCCTGCGTGCCGAACAGCTGCGGCGTGAACTGGTCGCTGCGGTAGAAGCACATGACAGTATCCAGGTGCTCAAGCAAGCGACCTGCAACGCATGGTTCACCGACAATTACCTGCCGGTGATTCAGGGCAAGCGTTTGTACAAGGTGCGCGCCACACACTGTCTGGTATGCAGCGGCTCGTTCGATCAGCCGGTGATTTTCCGTAACAACGATCTCCCCGGCGTCATGCTGACCAGCGCCGTACAGCGCCTGATCAAGTTGTACGCCGTCAAGCCCGGCAAACGCGCGGTGGTGCTGACCGGCAACGATGACGGTTACCTCGCCGCACTGGACTTGCACGATCAGGGCGTCGATGTGGTCGCAGTGGCCGACATGCGCAGCAGCCCGTCGGACCGGACGCTGCGGCTTGCGCTGGAGAAGCGCGGCATCGTCTGCCACGTGAACACAACGGTCTATGAAGCGCTGCATGAGAAAGGCATGCGCCATGTGAGCGGTGCCGAGCTGCGCAAAATCACTGGCCAGGGTCAGGTGGCGAACAGCGGCTCGCGCGTCGACTGCGACCTGCTGTGCATGTCCGGCGGCTACATGCCGGTCTACCAGTTGTTGTGTCAGGCCGGCGGCAAGCTGGCCTATGACGATCAGCAGGCCGAATTCGCCATCAGCAGCCTGCCGAAGAATCTTGGCATTGCAGGCTCGGTCAACGGTTACCACGCGCTGGACAACGTGCTGGCCGATGCTGCGCATGCTGCCGCCGGCGTGGTCACGGCACTGGGCCTGACATCGGCTGAAAGCCCTGCTCCGCTGCGCAGCGAAGCGCAGGTCAACTTCGCCTGGCCGATCTTCCCGCACCCTGACGGCAAGGATTTTGTCGATTTCGACGAAGACCTTCAGGTACGCGATATCGTCAATGCCACGCGCATCGGCTATCGCGACATCCAGTTGGTAAAACGCTATTCCACGGTAGGCATGGGCCCGTCACAGGGTCGTCATTCGGCACTGCCGACCGCGCGACTGGTGGCCGCTTCGACACAGCGCAGTATCAGTGAAACCGGCGTAACCACAGCCCGACCGCCCTTCGAGGCAGAGAAACTGGCACACGTTGCGGGCCGTGCCTTCGATCCGTATCGGCAGACGCCCATGCACCAGCGTCATGTGCAGGCCGGTGCGAAGATGATGCCGGCCGGGATCTGGCAGCGTCCGGCGTTCTATGGCAAAGCCTCGCAACGCGATGCCTGCATGCAGCAGGAAGCGCTGCACGTGCGTAACAAGGTCGGCATCATCGACGTGTCGACACTCGGCGGCCTGGACGTGCGCGGCCCCGATGCCGCCGAGCTGCTCAACCGCATGTATACCTTCGCCTTTCTGAAACAGCCGGTCGGGCGTTCGCGTTATGCGCTGATGACCAACGAACAAGGTGTGGTCATCGACGACGGCGTTTGCGCGCGCTTTGCCGAACAGCATTTCTACGTTACCGCCACCACCAGCGGCGTGGATCGCATTTATCAGCAGATGCTCAAGTGGAATGCCCAGTGGCGTCTGAACGTGGACATCACCAACGTCACGGCGGCCATTGCCGCGGTCAACGTGGCGGGGCCGGATTCACGCAAGGTGCTGGAGCAGGTCTGTACCGACCTTGATCTGTCTGCCGAAGGTTTCCCTTATCTTGGCGTGCGCCTGGGCACTGTTGCCGGTATCAAGGCGCGGCTGCTACGGGTCGGTTTCGTCGGCGAACTGGGCTACGAGATCCACGTCCCCGCTCGTCACGCGCTCAGGCTCTGGGATGCACTTGTCGAGGCTGGCAAGGTCTTCGACATGCGTCCGTTCGGCGTCGAGACGCAACGTCTGTTACGTCTGGAAAAAGGCCACGTCATCATCAGCCAGGACACCGACGGCATGACCCATCCGGCCGAAATCGACATGGGTTGGGCGGTCAGCCGGAGCAAACCTTTCTTCGTCGGCCGCCGCTCGGTGGACATCCTCGAAGCCCAGCCGCCAAAGCGCAAACTGGTTGGCTTCACCCTGCCCAAGGCCAGCCCGCTGCCGCTCGAGGGGCATCTGGTGCTCAAGGGCCCGGACATCAGTGGCAACGTGACGTCCTGCGAGTACTCCTCGACCCTGGGCATGATCATCGGCATGGCCTATGCCGCGTTCGACCAGAGCACACCCGGCCAGCAGATTCCGATCCGCGTCGAAGATGGCGTGGTGGTTCAGGCAACCGTCGTGAAACTGCCCTTCTTCGACCCTGAAAACCAGCGCCAGGAGCTCTGACCCATGACCAGCCTTCTCCAGAACAGTCCTCTCGGCGCCAACGCGCGCGCCTTGTGCACGCTGCAAGACCTGACCGATCGGCCACGCGTGGGATTTCGCGGTACGCAAAGCGCTGACTACCTGACGGCAAGCGGCTTCAACCTGCCCGAGGCACCGAACCGCGCCGTCACACAGGCGGACGGCAGCCACGTCGCGCGCCTTTCACAGACCGAATACCTGCTGCTGGGCAGCCCGCACGATGACGGGCAGCGCATCGCCGATGAAGAAGCTCGCTGGGAGCTCGACCACAGCGCCAATTACCTGCTGCCTCGCGAAGACAGCCATGCCTGGCTGCAACTGAGTGGCGCGTGCATCGCCGAGGTGATGGCCAAACTGTGTGGGGTGGATCTGCGCCCCGAAGCGTTTGCGACAGGTTCGGTGGCGCAGACCTCGGCAGCGCGCATCAATGTGATCGTCATCAACCTCGGCGCGCAGGCTGAACCCTGTTTCCAGATCCTCTTCGATCGGGCTTCACTGGCTTACTTCAAGGACGCGATGCTGGATGCCATGACCGAGTTTGGGGGGCGCCTCTCATGAACAACGGGTTACTGCTTCGGTGAATAAAGGCCGTTTCGTACTCATGAACGACAACAAGTGTTTGTTACCGCCAAGCCGCCTAAAGAATACTGGCAAAAAGTCGTTGACCTCTTGGTAGACCATAAGAGCGACCCTCAGCTCAATGCCTCGGGTCGCAGACTGCATCCATGCAGCACCCGACACTTGCGGCAGTAACACGCCCCCCGGAGCTCAAATGAATATCAAACAGAAATTGACGTGGGCGTTCGCAGTCATTGCGTGCTTGCCCATATTAGTCGTCGCCGCCATCGTGGTCGTGAACCTGCGCGACAAGGCGACCAGTGATTTCGTGGACGGTAGCGCACGTGAGATTCGCCAGGTCGACAATGCCATGCAGCTGTTTTTCGACGGCATTACGCAGAACGTCAATTACATCGCGGCGCACCCGCTGATCGCCGGGGCGAGCGATGATTTCCGCAACTACATGGGCGCCACGCCTCCCCCGCAGTCCGAGAATGACAGGCAGGCGACCGAGCTGTTCGCCAATATCGCCAAGGCTCACCCGGCCTACTCCTACGTTTCTTATGGTCTGATCAACGGCAGCTACATCATGACGCCGGAAGACCCGAAAATGAGCAACTACGACCCGCGTGTGCGGCCGTGGTACAAGACGGCGATGGCCAATGCCGGCAAAACCGTGCGCAGCGACGCCTATTACTGGGCCAACGACGACGCGGTACTGGTCAGTACCATCCGGGCGATTCCCAATAAACTGGGCAACCCTGGTGGCGTGGTCAATATCGACGTATCGCTCAAGCAACTGACGAACATCGTCAAGCAGATCAAGCTCGGCGAAAGCGGCTATCTGATGCTGATGGAAAAGAACGGCACCGTGCTGGTCGATCCCAAACAGCTCGAGCATAACTTCAAGAAACTGGGAGAACTGGGCGACGGCTTCAGCGATTTGGCGAAAACCGCCAGTGGTCTGGTCGAGGTGACACTCAACGGCGAGCGTTACATGGCCAATGTGTACTCGTCCGAGCAACTGGGCTGGAACTTCATCGGCCTGATCAAACAGGACGAAGTGATGGCCTCGGCCACCCGCCTGACCTGGTTGATCGGCATCATCGCGGTGGTGCTGGCGGTGGTCTTTGCGATTGTCGGGGCCAGTTTTGCCCGGGTCATCGTGCGCCCGATTCACAGCGTGTCCAGCGGCCTGGAAGGTATTGCAGGCGGTGAAGGCGACCTGACCCAGAACCTCGCCGTGCGCGGCAAGGATGAAACTGCGCAGTTGGCGGGCTGGTTCAACAAGTTCCTGACCGCGATCCGCAGCCTGATTCAGCACATCGGTCAGGCGGCCGGGAAGATTCTCGAAGCCTCACACAGCTCGACGCGTGTCTCCAACGACATGGCCGAAGCTGCTGGCCGGCAGCGCGAAGCGGTGGATATGGTCTCCACGGCGTTTCATGAAATGGTCGCCACCTCCAATGAAGTCGCCCGTTCCTGCAGCCAGGCCGCAGACTCGGCCGACAGCGGCCAGCAACAGGCGCGTGAAGGTCAGCGGCAGATCGATGATGCGGTGCGCAGCGTCGACCAGCTCAGCGAAGAACTCACCCGCTCGGCCAAGGACATGACGCAACTGGAAAAGGACAGCGCAGGCATTCAGTCGATCCTCAATACCATCCGTTCGATTGCCGAGCAGACCAACCTGCTGGCCCTCAACGCGGCCATCGAAGCAGCACGTGCAGGCGAACAGGGGCGCGGCTTCGCCGTCGTAGCCGACGAAGTCCGCGCACTGGCCAAACGCACCTCGGACTCGACCGCAGAAATCGACAGCCTGCTGGGCAACCTGGCCAAACGCACTGCCTCGGTGGCGCAACAGATGCATGCCAGCCTCGACGTATCGCAGCAATCGGTGACCAAGATCGGGCAGGCACGCAGCAGCTTCGGGCAGATTCGTGAGTCAGTGGATGTGATTCGCGACATGAACACCCAGATCGCAACCGCTGCCGAGGAGCAGCATCAGGTGGCCGAAGACATCAACCGGCACATCAGCCAGATCCATGGCGACGCCCAGTTGATCGCCGAACTCTCGGACTCGGCCCGCGCGGATTCCAGAAGCCTGGAGATCCTGTCAAGCGAGCTGGACGGCCTGGTGCGCAAGTTCAAGACCTGATCCTGCCTATGCGGAGCGTGAGGAACGATGGGCGTCTGTGTCTCCCTATCGTGCCCATGCTCCGCGTGTTCTGGACGCTCTGAGTCCTGTCCACAGCAGGAGATCTAATCTCTACCCCTTTCAAACCATTCAGTCAGAAAATCCAGAAAAGTGCGCAGCGTTGCCGACTGATGGTGCCTTGAGGTGTAGATCGCGTGTATCCCCAAAGCCCGTGGCTGGTACTCCGGCATCAGGGCGATCAGCTTGCCGCTCGCCATCAGCGGCGCCGCCGAATGCACCGGTTGCAGGCTGACACCGGCGCCAGCCACTGCGGCCTCCAGCAGCACCACTGAATCGTTGGCACTGAGGTTGCCGCCGACCGGCACACTGAGCGGCATCTGCTGGCGGGTAAACTCCCACAGGCTTTTACCGAAGTACGAATAGGTCAGGCAGTTGTGAGCAGACAGTTCCTGCGGCCTGGACGGTGTGCCGTGCACGGCGAGATAGGCCGGAGAAGCACACACCACCGAAGCGCACTGCCCCAGCGGACGGGCAATGACATTGGGGTCCAACTGATTGGTGATGCGGATCGCCAGATCGATTCGCTCGCTGACCAGATCCACGGCCTCGTTACCGATAAGCAGGTCTGCCGAGGTGTCGGGATAGCGTTGCAGGTAAGCCGTCACCGCGGGTGCCAGAACGGCCTGGGCCAGTGACTGCGAACAGGCGATACGCAGCATGCCGCGTGGCTCGTCGACTTGCGTATCGGCTGCCAGTGGCACCGCGTCGGCCAGCTCGACCAGTTGCTGACACCGCAACAAGGTCACTTGCCCTGGGGCGGTCAAGCCGAGCTTGCGCGTGGTCCGGTGCAGCAGTCGCGCTCCGGCCCAGCGCTCCATCTGCGCCAGATAACGCGTGACCATGGCCCTAGACATATCCAGCGCCTCGGCGGCGGCGATGAGGCTGCCCCTCTCGTTGATGGCGATGAATACCCGTGCAGCTATGATCCGATCCACAATTCGTCCGATATAAGCAATCAATAGTTGCCAATACTGAGGCTTTTGTTTCACTTGAGGCAACCTAAGATAACGACCTCTGCCCTGTCCAAACAAAGGTCGTATCCCATGCCGCGCAAATCCCTGCTTGCCCTGTCCTTCGCCGCTCTGTTCCCTCTCGCAGCCCAGGCCGCCGCTCCCTTGGCGATCGAGGTATACAACCCGGCTGAAAAAGCCGTCTTCCCGGTTTCATCCGAACTGATCACCGGCAAGCATGACGCGGTGCTCATCGATGCGCAGTTCCAGCGCAACGACGCCGAGGCACTGGTGCAAAAGATCAAGGACAGCGGCAAGCAACTCACCACCGTCTACATCAGCCACAGCGACCCGGACTACTACTTCGGTCTGGACGTCATCAAAGCCGCGTTCCCCGAAGCGAAGATCGTCGCCAGCGCGCCTACCGTGAAGGCGATCAAGGCTTCGATGCAGGGCAAACTCGCCTATTGGGGCCCGATTCTCAAGGACAATGCGCCAACCAGCCTGGTTGTGCCGGAAGAGCTCAAGGACGACCACCTGACGCTTGAAGGCCAACCATTGCAGATCAAAGGCCTTAACGGCCCGGCACCCGAGCGCAGTTACGTATGGATTCCCTCCCTCAAGGCAGTGGTTGGCGGTGTCGTGGTCTCCAGCGGCATCCATGTCTGGGTCGCTGACACGCAAAGCCCGAAATCGCGTCAGGACTGGCTCGCGACACTCAAAGGCATCGAGGCGCTGAAACCGGCCACCGTAATTCCGGGTCATTACCTGGGCAAGATTCCGTCAGGCACCCAGGCTGTGACATTCACCGCCGACTACCTGAAGTCCTTCGAAGAACAGGCCGCCAAAGCCAAGGATTCCACCACCCTGATCGACGCCATGCACAAAGCCTGGCCGCAACTGGCCGAACCGGCTTCGCTGGAAATGAGTGCAAAAGTTATCAAGGGCGAGATGAAATGGCCGAATTGATCCGGCACCTGTAAGGCCTCGGCGAGGCGGCGCGAATATCGCAGTGGACGGACTTTTACGTGCGCTGCGGACACGCACGGAGGTATGGTCAGACGCCCTTGTCAGTCGTTATGCTGAGCCCATGAACGCCCCTCTGAAAATCCGTAANGGCGCTTGCGACTGCAAGCGCGAGCTGCTGGATGCGGAAGGTGCAGATCTGCGGATTCTGCTGCTGTCCCGCGACGCAGAAAAAACCCTGCTGGATCGCCTGGAGCGTATCGAAAGTCTGGAAGATCTGGAGCACATGCAGCGCAAGATTTTCCAGCAACTGGGCGTGCGTGTCGACGTCGCTCCGGGCTTCAATGAAGTGCGCACCATGCGCGGCATCAGCATTGTCGTCGAGGAAAAGGTCGGGCTGTGTCGCAAGACGCGTCAATCGATACCTGCCGCCATCCGCCGCGCCCTGGAAGCACGTCCACAGATCGCCTATCAGTTGCTCAACGCCAACGACCTGCTGCGTGACGCCTGACTATCGAGCGCCTGGCGAGTGCGGCTATCATGCTGCGCCCATTAGCCAAGGATTGCCCTCCGTGTCCCTCGAAATCCGTCCAGCCACTGCCTCTGATGCCAGTCAGATTCTGACGTTCATTACCGAACTTGCCATCTATGAACGCGCAGGGCATGAGGTCAAGGCCAGTACCAACGACATTCAACGCAGCCTGTTCGCCGACAACGCACCGGCCAGGGCGCTGATGTGCCTGCATGACGGCCAGCCCATTGGCTATGCCGTTTATTTCTACAGTTACTCGACCTGGCTGGGACGCAACGGCGTGTATCTGGAAGACCTGTACATCACTCCTGAGAAGCGCAGCATCGGCGCCGGACGCGCACTGCTTCGACATATCGCTCGCGAAGCGGTAGCCAACGATTGTGGTCGCCTGGAGTGGAGCGTGCTGGACTGGAACGAGCCAGCCATCAAGTTCTACGAAGCGATCGGCGCTGCGCCGCAAAGTGAATGGGTTCGCTACCGAATGGAGGGTGCCGGGCTGCTGGACTTCGCCAAAGGCGGCGATTGAAGCACAAAGGCCTGACACGAAAACGCCCGGCCTGTGTGGGCCGGGCGTTTAAGAAAAGCATTCAACAGCGGTCAGCAAACCCCAGGCGGGATACCGTCCTTGTTGAAGTCTTTCAGGCGTTCCTTTTCTTCGGGCGTCGAGTGCGCGGGCACGTCGCTTTGCGGTTCCGGTTTTTTCTCGTCTTTCTTGTCAGTCATGGTCGTTGACTCCGCTGGTGAACACTCAAATAAGGCCACGCGCGGAGCATTCGGTTCAGACTGATTGCACAGTGCGGCGCTGATCAACGTTGCATTCCAGCTGTCGGGCCAGGCCCTGCAGATCAAGCAGGGTCGCACGCCAACTGCGCTCCTGACTGCCGACGCTGACCAGCGAGCGGACCCGGTCATTGACCGAAATGCCCTTGCCAGTACTGGCTTGCCAGCCTTGTTCCAGCATGGCCGGATCGAACTGATTGAACGCGTCGATCGCATCGACGCGGTTCACTGCAAAACCGAAGCACAGCCGCTCGCCACGCACGATCAATACACGCGACGCTTCGCCCTGGACCTGTGCGCCTTCGCCCAGCAGACTGCTCAGGCAGATCAGCGGCACCTGTTCGCCGCGCAGATTGAACTGTCCCAGCAAATGCGTTTCCGGCTGCGACAGGCCGATCAATTGCTGCGGCATGCTCATGATCTCCACGATCTGGCTCAACGGTGCCACGAAGCGGGTCGGCGCATCGAACAGCAGGCAGGCGTGGCGCAGCATGGCCTTGGTCACATCGTGCGAGGCCTGGGCAGGTTTGACGTCGTGCTGGTAAACCTGGGTGTAGCTTTTGACTTCCGGGCGCTGCAACAGCATCGGATGATCGAGCAACAAGGCCTGCTGCCCCTCTTCCAGGTTCATGACCCCGGCCAGCAGCTCTGGGTGCGGCAGGCCATAATGCGGTGCCGCCAACAGGCTGTCCGGATCCTGACGCTGAATGGCGACCATGCGGTCGTAGCCAAACCCGCACACCCGCCCGTCCGGCGCAGTCAACAGCAGCAACTGCGGCTTGGACGTCTGACGCTGGTGGTCCAGGCCAAGCACTTCGGACAGGTTGAGCGCCGGGACCTTGGTGCCACGCACCGAGGTGACGCCGAAGCAGCAGTCACTGGCAAAATCCGACGCCGTGATCTCGGGATCGTCCACCAACTCGGTCACAACGCTCGCATCGATACAGAAGTTGCGGCCGTCGCACTCAAACACCAGGTAATGCAGCAAGCGGCCCTTGGCGGCCAGTGCCTCGTCCTTGAGCACTTGCGCGCTCGGATCGGCAGCGAACATCACGCCTGGCAAACCACTCATGAAGTCGAGGTCAAGCTTGTAGATCATCCGCGACTCTTCGGCGCCGAGCAGCAGAGAGGGCAGCAAGCCGACACCGCTGCCCGCTGGCCCCAGTGGACTGAACTGAGAATCACGGGCCTTGAGAATGTCGCACACAGCGTCAATCGCCAGCCCGAGGTAGCCACCGCCGTACTTGAGAATCGCCACCAGTGGCGTCGGCGAAGACATATCGCCGCCCTCCGCCAATTGAGCCCGCAGGTCGACCAATGGCACCGGTTTGCCACGCAAGGTAAACACCCCACGCAGCGCTCCCCGTGTCAATGGATGGGGATGCAGATCAGCGGGCCAGTGCACGGCCTCCATCAACGCATCGGCAACCACCGCCAGATACACACCGTTGATCTGCACGACGCCATAGGCATTCAGGCTGCTCATGCAGGTTGTCCGATGGATACCTTGTCCAGAGTCTGGGTGTAGCCGGTCAGGTTGGCTTTGTGCAGCTCGACGATCAGTGCCTCGACTTCCTGCGCCGACAGACGTTGCTTCTCTGTCGCCGTGTTGATCCCGTCAATCGCCTGAGTGGTCTGCATCACGCCTTCCACGATGTGTTCGAAAGCTTCGCCGGCACTGCGCGAAATCTCGTTGCCCGACTCGATCCGGCTGACCGTTTCCAGAATCAGCTTGTTGATTTCCTTGGTCGCACGCGAAGACTTCTCGGCCAGCTTGCGCACCTCGTCGGCGACTACCGAAAAGCCCAGGCCATGTTCACCGGCCCTGGCCGCTTCGATAGCCGCGTTGAAGGCCAGCATGTTGGTCTGACTGGCGATCTCGCTGATCACCTGAATAATGTCCTGAATACCCTCGGCGGACTTGGCAATCATGTCCATCGCGTCGGAGGCCTTGACCAGCGTCTGCGAACCGGTGCTGGCCTGCTCACGCGTCATTCTGGCCAGATCGGTGGCCGTCTCGGTACTCTGTGCCACATAGGAAATGGCATTCATCAGTGCTTTCACCGACTCGCCCATGGCGCGGGTCTTGGCCTCTATCGCCTGTTCCATCTCGACCTGACGGGTAATGTCAGTGGCGAATTTCACCACTTTGAACGGCAAGCCGTCGTGGTCGAAAATCGGGCTGTACGTCGCCTGAATCCAGATTTTCTGCCCATATTTGCTGACGCGCATGAAGCGCCCGGAGTAGAACTCGCCCTGCCCCAGCCCGTGCCAGAATTCACGGTACTCGGTGCCGCGCACGTATTCTTCCTCACAAAAGATACGGTGGTGCTTGCCTTTGATTTCCTGAAGGCCATAACCCAGCGCTTTGAGGAAGTTGGCATTGGCGGTGATGATGTTGCCGGCCATGTCGAATTCGATGACGGCCTGGGCGCGGTCGATGGCATTCACCTTGCCCTGGTCCTCGACGCTGGTTTCCTTGGCATCTGTCACGTCGAGCGCGAATTTGACGATCTTGTAGGGTTTGCCCTGCGCATCGAAAATCGGGTTGTAGGTGGCCTGAATCCAGATCTCCTTACCGTCCTTGCGCTTGCGCTTGTATTCGTTGGCGTCGTACTCGCCGCGCCCCAGCTTCTCCCAGAGCTCACGATACTGCAGGCTGCTGACAAATTCCTCGGAGCAGAACATGCGGTGGTGCTCGCCGACGATTTCATCGAGCTCGTAGCCAAATACCGCCAGAAAATTGCGGTTGGCATGCAGCACCTTGCCCGTCAGATCGAATTCGATCACCGCCTGAGAACGTTCGATGGCTGTCACCTTGCCCGCGGACTCAGCCTGACGAATGCGGCTCTCGGTCACATCGTTGGCGAACTTCACGACCTTGTAAGGACGACCATCCGGGTCGAATATCGGGTTGTAAGTGGCGCTGATCCACAACTCGCGACCGTTCTTGCCGATGCGCTTGTATTCGCCGGAGTCATACTCGCCACGTTCGAGCTTGGCCCAGAAGGCACGATAGGCCGGACTGTTCAGGTAGTCGTCTTCGCAGAACATGCGATGGTGCTGACCCTGAATCTCGTCCAGACGATAACCCAGGACCTTGAGAAAGTTTTCGTTGGCGGTGAGCACGCGACCGTTAAGGTCGAATTCGATGACACCCTGCGAGCGATCGATGGCCGCAACCTTGCCTTCGTACTCGGAATTGGACTTGCGCTGCGCAGTCACGTCCGTGGCGAACTTCACCACCTTGAACGGATTGCCTTGCTCGTCAAACACCGGGTTATAAGTGGCCTGCAACCAGATCTCGCGCCCGTTCTTGCCTAGGGAGACGCTGAAAAATTAACCCGTTCGCACCGTCTTCATTTCCAAGCCGGTTTTTTTCAACCTGCCG